>JASHQG010000573.1 GCA_030037665.1 Acetobacteraceae bacterium | reverse complement strand
TGTGCCTCGATCTTCTCCACTGGGACACCAGGTGCTTGGGGCACCGTCACCATCGTGACTGCAATCCCGCTGTTGGTAGTCCACTGTTCGATCGCATCCGCGGCGTGGCGGTAAGCGGACACGCGAAGCGGGCCAGCGTCACGCGCGGCTAGCAGAGGCGTGGCCTGAGTCTGCCGCGCGGCAATGCGGGAACTGCTTCGCACCGAAGTGTCTCCCCGCGTTGGCCCACCTGCCAGCGCAGCGGTGTCCGCCTGGGTGGATCGTTGCGTCACGGATGCCTCACCTGACATTTCCTGCCGGTCTCGCAGCACCGAGTTCGTACAGGCCCCTGTCCAGACAGCTCTCCAGATCGGGCTCGCTGACCATCTTATCAGCGATTTTGTCGTCGCTGGGCACCGATCCGGTGGCGAGGGCCGCATCCCATTCCAGAATCGCAGCATCGGCAGGGCCAATCTGCGACACCGCCCAGCGTTTCTCGCGCATGTCACGCGGCAGTTCGGTGATCGCCCGGCGCAGTGCGACGAATTCGGGCTGCTTTGCGAGCACATCATCTAGCACCAGGCCGTCGGCCGGATTGTGTTCGCCGCGCACAGGTTTCGGCTCACGCAGACTGGCGTCCGACACCACCTCCAGTAGTGAATCGCGCACCTTGCGCGCGGCCGCGGCTAGATTGGCGATGCGACGTGTTTCCAGTACGTCCAATGCGTGCAGCGCGGATGTTCCTTCAGCCATGGTGTGGTCTCCCGGGTTCCGCCGGTGTTTCGACCCCGCTCTCCGGTGTCATGCGATGCACGGCCTCCGGAAGCAGGTGAACAACGCACCGGAGAAACGTTTCTGACTCGAGGCCAGCCAGCGTCGCCAGTTCCTCTACCCACGCTTCGCCAAGCACCGGTCGCAGATCGTGTGTGCTGACTGGCAGGTTTGGACCATTGCTGATCCAGGAGGCGATAATGTGGCCGAGCCCGGCCTCGGTAAATCGGTCCGCTGGATCAATCAGCGAGCCACGTTCGCCGCCGAGCAGTTCGATTAGAGCAGACCCCATCGGGGTAACTTCCTTGTCGTGCAGGGCTCGCAGATCCTCGATCACGGCATGGATGAGTCGCATGCGCCAGCCTCCGCGGCCGTCGGTAGCATCCCTGATTCAACTGCTTGCATTTAAGGACGCCGGGCCGCGGAGGCATTGATGTGGGCCACGCGGTGGCATGAACTGGCGCGGTCGACTGCGATGCCAGAGACGTGGCTGTGCGATGGTGGCCTCCGCCAGTTCACGGGGCGGGATTGCGGTCTCCAGCAGGAGCGGACGGTCGTAATGCCTTCGTGTCGGGTTACACCGAGCCGCAGGCGGATCAGGCTCTCCCGTTTCAGCGACTGAAGCTCAACCTGCCCGGCCGATCGCCGCCCACGGGTTGCCCCCTCACACCACGGAATCAGAAATCTCGTGGACGTCGGGTCGCGAGTAGCGAAAGTCGGCTAACACCCAGGGCGCGCGGCACGACAAACCCGCGTTCGCCCGCTCAGACCCGTTCCGCGCCAAGGAAAGGACATGTCAGTACTCATCCCGCCGCCTGGCAAATCGGTGTGAATCCTCGAACAAACGCGCGGTTGCAGAGCCGAAGACCATCACACCAATATGTGCGAGATAGGCGACCCCACCTGCTTCCGCCTCTGCGATGGCGCCGAGGCTGACGAGCTGGATACGAAACCAGAGGCCAATCAGCAACACGGCCGGCACGAGCGTGATCCGGACGACAAAGCCGAAGAGCAGAACCACCTTGATTCTGTCGCGGGGTTGAGTGACGAGGAACGCACTCATGACGCTCGCGATCGCGCCGCTCGCACCCAGGCAAGGAACCGTAGATGTTGGATCGGCGATCACCTGGGCGAGCACTGCCACCGTGCCACCAACGAAATAAAAGGTCAGATAACGCATGGGACCCATGGCGTCTTCTATCTCCCGGCCGAGGGCCCAGCGGAACACCATGTTGCCAAAAATGTGCGACCAGCTCGCGTGCATGAACATCACGGTGACGACGGTGACCAGGTAATGGCCGGCGAGGATATCGCTGGGGATAGTCGACCATCGAGTTACAAATTCGTCGCCGTTCTCTAACTCAAGAATAAAGGCGAGCCCATTCAGCGTGATGATGCCAACGTTGACGGCGGGAAATCGCGACGGCCGCCTGGAATAACCGCCAAGTGGGATCGTGTCTGCCTTGGCGCGGTTCAGGCGACGACACGATGCATGATGCGCAACTCATGTCGGATTTTCCAGGCTGAATCGCCGATGCATGTGATCGTAGGCGAAGCACTCAGCGTATCGACCCCACTCGATCACGGCATTAAGTGTGGTTTCGGCATCCTCAGGGCTAAGGTGGTCCTCCAATTCAGCGACGAAACGCCGACGTGGCGCCGTGTGGCCGGGCCGCTCGTCCAGCACGCGGCAAATATGCGCGGCCAACGGGACCGAGCGCAGCAGATGGTCGCTGAACAACCGCTTGCGGGCGACGGCGTCCTCTTCGGCCAGTGCGCGTCCCGCTGTCGTCAGGTGCAGGGTGCGATTGTGCAATTCGGCAAAGCCCAGCATTTGTGTGAGTTCCGCCAACCGAAACAGTCTGGCCCCTTCAAGATGCAGCCTCATTGCGAGATCGTGTAGGTCTGCCTCGCCGTTGAACGGCGGTGCCGCCAGTGTGTCGGCAACTCCGATGATCCGCATCGCCGACATCGGCGGCAGCCTTGTGGCGATCCCCGCCATGCCAGCCGCATGCTTCTCGCAGGTGGTGGAAGGGACCGGCCCGGCCGTCATGCGGCTGTAGATGTCGTCGACGATGTCGCGGAATGTGGAGCTTAGGCGCTGTCGCGGACGAGGCAGCGGGATCGTGACTTCCGCAGCGACGCGGCCCGGGTTGGATGACAGAATGAGGATGCGGTCGCACATAAACACCGCTTCCTCGATATTATGTGTCACCAGCAGGACCGCCTTGGTCGGCAGCCGTCCGGCCACCCATAGTTCGATGAAGTCGCCACGCAGCGTCTCGCCCGTGAGGACATCCAGTGCCGAGAATGGTTCATCCATCAACAGCACCGCGGGGTTAACGACCATGGCACGCGCGAAGCCAACACGTTGCCGCATACCGCCGGAGAGCTCGCGGGGATAGGCGCTTTCAAATCCGTCGAGGCCGATCAGGTCGATGGCCTGCAAGGCGCGCTGTCGTGCCTCTGCTTCGGCGATCCCGATTGCATCTAGTCCGGCCTGAACGTTTTCCAGCACTGTCAGCCAAGGGAACAGTGCGAAGGTCTGGAAGACCATGGCGATGCCCTCGGCCGGGCCGTGGACCACGGCGCCTCGGTGGCGCACTTCGCCGCTGGTCGGCGGCGCCAATCCGGCAACGATACGCAGCAATGTCGATTTTCCGCAGCCGGAACGGCCGAGCAAACCAACAATCTCACCAGTGCGCAGCGTGAGGTTGATGTCGTCCAGCACGACGACGGGATTCCCGGAGGGACGTGCAAAGGTCTGGCCAACGTGCTGGATCTCGAGTTCGGGTTCGGTGGTGACGTCGATCGTCTGGGCACGCTCAAGCATTGCCGCTCCTTTCAGTCCAAACGGAACCGGCGCTCGCTATAGCCGTAGAGCGGCCGCCACAGCAGACGATTGAACAACACGACCATAGCAGACATCACAGCGATGCCGAGTACGATGCGCGGATAGTCGTTGCTGGTGGTCATCTGCGCAATGTAGGCGCCCAAGCCGTGCGCCACGACATGGTCGTTCCCCCAAGAGGCCACTTCCGCTACAATGCTGGCGTTCCAGGCGCCCCCAGACGCAGTGATCGCTCCCGTCACGTAGTAAGGAAAAATGCCCGGTAGCATGGCGATCCGCCACCATTGCCAGCCGTGGAAGCGGAAGTTTTTTGTCGCTTCGATAAAATCGGTCGGATAGGCCGTGGTGCCAGCAATAACATTGAAGAGGATATACCACTGGGTTCCTAGGATCATCAGCGGTGTGAGCCAGATATCCGGATTGAGGCTGAACGCCACAATTGGAATGACGAAGAACGGGAACAGCAGGTTTGCTGGAAAGGCAGCGAGGAATTGGGCAAGCGGCTGGGCGATCTCGGCTAGCCGCGGACGCAGACCGATCATGACCCCGGCCGGCACCCAAAGCAGCGACGCCAGAACGATCAGCACTGACACCCGTGCAAGCGTAAAAGCGCCCAGTCGCACCGCAGTCCAAACATCGGCCAGGCCCACGCCGGTGGCGACGTAGCTCGCAATGACGACGACGATCGAGGAAGCCACCAGACAAACCACCAGGGACCAAACCCAATCGAATATTCGTTGCGTCGCGGTATGAGTCGTTGCCTGGCTTCTCGCCGGTAGCAGGTTCAGCAGATGAGCCCTTAAGAGGCGGCGCATGGACGCCTTGACGGGTTGTGCGGCACCGCGCATGAAGCGCGAGTGGCGGAGCAACAGGAGGAACCACGAGTGCGGCGCTGTCTGTGCCGCGATTTGCTCCGCGCGAAACCTATCAGCCCACACGACGAGCGGCCGGAACAGCAATTGGTCGTAGATGACGATCGCGACCGTCATCGCAAGGAGTGCCCAGCCGATTGCGCTAAGATCCCTCCGCTGGATGGCCACTGCTACGTACGAGCCGATGCCAGGCAGAGCGATCTGCTGGTTCCCCGCGGTGATCGCCTCGGACGCCACCACGAAGAACCAGCCGCCGGACATGCTCATCATCATGTTCCAGACCAGGCCCGGTACCGCGAACGGAAACTCCAGGCGCCAGAATCGTTGCCAGGATGAGAACCGGAACGCCCGGCTTGCCTCGTCGAGGTCCCGTGGTGTGGTCCGCAGCGACTGGAAGAAGCTGAATGCCATGTTCCACGCTTGGCTGGTGAACACAGCGAAGATCGACGCCAGTTCCGCCCCCAGCACGTTGCCGGGGAACAGCCCAATGAAGAACGTCACGGTGAAGGACAGATAGCCAAGGATCGGCACCGACTGCAGGATGTCGAGCAGTGGTATCAGCACCATTTCGGCTCGTCGGCTCTTGGCGGCCAGCGTTCCATAGATCAGCGTGAAGACCAGCGAAGCGCCCATCGCCGCCAGCATCCGAAGCACCGTGCGCAGTGCGTATGCCGGCAGCATCATGGGATTCAATGAGATGGGCTTGAGACTGGCAAGCGGCGCGAAGGTCCCGCTGATGCCCACTGCCAAAATCGCCACCATGCTGAAAACCATGGCGACAGCCCCGAGTTCCAGCCAAGCAAACGGCGTGCTGCCCGCTATCGTGGTGCGACTGCTGCCGGCCAGCAAGTTTTCCGCGAAGGGTGGCGGCTTGAGCCAGAGCGGGCGCGACATCTGCGCGATCCTTGAAAGACAGGCGTGGCGAAGGCGAAGGAAACAGCGAAGTGGGAAAGCTGCTTCCCGAGCGTGCGGTCAGTCCAATGGGTCCAGCGATCGTGACACGACGACATAGGCGACGCCGGTGCTGATGAAGTTCACGCCGAAGATGATTCCCAGCACTATGAGCGATATGCCCGGCCACGTAGCGATGATTAGAACTGCCATGATAAGGCTCAGGACGCCGGATATCAGCATGCCCACCCAGCCAGGAAATGGGCGAATTTCGAGCGAGAACACAATTTCAAATGCGCTCTGCACCAGAAAAATGATTCCTAGCGCCAGAGTGAGAACAACCGCTCCGGCCGACGGATTGACTATCAGGAACGCGCCAGCCCCGATCGAGAGCAGCGATACCAAAAGCGCACCGAAAAATGGTCCAGCCCCATGAATGGTGAAGGCGCTTACGATCATCAGGCATCCCGCGATCAGCAGCAGTGCACCAAGGAAGGCCGTCGCAACTAAGGTGGAAATGAGGGGAAAGACGATAGCGGCAATTCCCACCACGACCAATGCCATGCCGATCCAGAGCAACTTGCTGGTCGCGGCGTGAAGCCGATCGTGCAGCAAACTGCAGCGCCGCGATGACACGTTCATGACAGGCAATCCTTTTTGCCGGGCCTGCCCGAGGCAGGCCAGCAGCCAAGTTGCGCTTCGACCGATCTGCGGGTGCTCAGTGACTTGCAAATCGGGAAGGTGACGAGACCCGTATGTCCCAGCCGAGTTGCAACGGCATTGACGCAGGTCAATCGGCACTCGCGACGGAGCCGGCAGCAGAATGCGTCTCGCTCATGCGTGGGCTGGTGCCTGTCCGAGCCGGGCTGGGATTGAATTTTTTCGTGGTGGGAGCCGCATCATGGGATGCGTCGGCTCCGTCCGGATGCGCCTCGACAAGTAATGGTCACACATCCGCCCAGATGAACGCACAGCGAACCGGGCCCAGCGGTTCATCGCCGGTATTGGGCGGCGACCGATGACCATACAATGTGGTCCGACGCTCGGTGCGACATCGCGCCGGCTCGTAGCGTGCCACCCCGGCGGCGGCCGGGGCAGGGTACGGCTGCGCTCCCGCTTCGGCGCATCGATCGCTGGTAGTGGCTCGACGCCAGGCCCGCGACTGACCAGCAAGCGAATGCTCATGAGAGGCTGGCACCATGCATTGTCCCCTGCTCCCACGGATCGTCTGTACGTAGACACCCGTACGAT
>JASHQG010000572.1 GCA_030037665.1 Acetobacteraceae bacterium | reverse complement strand
TTCGATTGCGCACGAGTGACCGCTCGTCAGCAAGGATTCACCACCGGGGGTCACAGGGGAAAGACCGCCGGTGCCCCAACGGCGATCGCCGCCACAAGCAGCAATTCTAAATGCCCGAGATCTAAGGTTTTCATAATATTTTCTCGCCGGGCTGGGTTGCTGAGTGCGGCACGAGTCGGGCCGGTGGATCAGGGTGGTCGCAGGGCGGGAGCCTCGATGGCTAGCCTGTATTTCCACGGACCCAAATTTGGCTGACCGATGAATACCTAACCGATTCTTTTGACTCGCGATTTTTGTCAGAGCGTTACGCAAAATGGTGTTCCAATAACGCTAGAAATCTGACGTCATTTGGGTTCTACATAAAGTCATAGACAGCTGAAACCCCTGATTTTCCGGATCCCGTAAAGGCGCCCCAATGTTGTTGCTACGCCGAAACCGGACTTACCAGAACACCCGTTATGGTAACGATCCAAGCCGGAAAAGACTCTCGCGACATGCCGCATCAAAATCAGCCAACGACGTGGCGTCCAATCCCTCCATCGTCACGATTCCCTGCGGCCAGGCGCTTGGCTCTGATCTCAGTGGACCGGTGGTCGAAGTGGTTGGCACCGAGATCCTGGTGGTGGGTCCCGTGCTTCAGCATGTGGTAGATGGCGGTGAGCATCGACGCGGCGACCGCGCAGCGCGCCTTCTTCTGGCCGTGCTTGCCGCGCAGGCGATTGAATTGCGCCCTGTAATCGCTGTCCTTCTTGCGCGTGCCCGCCCAGGCGCACTGCACCATCATGGTCTTGAGCCACGGGGCACCCTTGCGCAGGCGCGACGACTTGCGTTTGCCGGCGCTCTCGTTGTGCCCTGGGCACAGGCCGGCCCAGGACACCAAACGGCCGGCGGTCGGGAAGCGACCCACGTCGGCGCCGATTTCAGGGAGGATGGCCGTCGTCGCCGCCAGCTCGCGGACACCGGGGATCGTGCACAGCAGACCGATCAAGGAGCGAAAGGTGGCCTGGCCGGCCACCACCTCCACGTCCATTCGCTCGATCGCCGCGTCGATCTCCCGGTCGATCTCGTCAATCGCCCCTGCCAATGCATCGTATTGCCGCGAGTAGAGCCGCAACATGAACCGGTGATGATCGGTCAGGCGTCCGTGTAGTGCGTCGTACAACGCCTTGCGCGATGCCTTGATCCGCCCGTCGGCGAGTTCAGCCAGTTTGAACGGATCGCTCTGGCCCTCGATCATTGCCTCGATCGTCCGCCGGGTACTGACGCCCAGGATGTCGGAGATCACTGAATCGAGCTTGATGTTGGCCTCTTCCAGTGTTTTCTGGATCCGCTGGACATGCCGGCTCTGCTCGCGCGTCAGCTGCTTGCGGGTCCGCAGAAACGAGCGCAGCTCCTGGATCTCCCGGTCCGGAACATAGCTCGCCTTGATCAGCCCGCAAGCCAACAGATCGGCGATCAACATGCCGTCGTTCGTGTCCGTCTTGCGGCCGGGCACGTTCTTGATGGGCGCCGCATTGGCTACCATCAACTCGAAATTGCCCTCGCTCAGGTTGTTCCACACCGGCTTCCAGTAGACCCCGGTGGGTTCCATCGCCACATGCGAGCACCCGCTCTCCGTCAGTCAACCCAGCAACGCTTGGAGGCCTGCCGTCGTCGTGTCGAACGTCCGGCACTCCCACGTTGCTTTGCCCCCCGCGATGATCCGCACACAGGCGACAATCGTGCCTAAACGCCCAGGTTTTCCCACTCCCCATTCAGAATGGGAGTCGGATCTAGATTGGGCGAGGGGTCGCACCCTCATTCGAATCCCGACGCCCGCTCGGCCGGTACCCACCGATCTCTTCGACGGGTTGCAAATCCGACTTGACCGACCCAAGCCGGGTCGGCAATCGGAGTGGGACAACCCTATTCGGCAAGGAAGCGAGGAACAACACAACCCAAACGCAGAGTAAGACAATATCCTTGAACAGGAATTCCTCCATGAGATTCCACGCGATGGGATCTGTAGAAAGGCTCCACTTTACGACACCGGGAGTCGAGAAGAAGGATGACTAAGTGATACAAAACGTCCCGATTCCCACCAGAGCGCCGATCGCGGACGCAATTGGGTAAAAGGCTCGAGCAGCGAGGAGTCCAGCAGTGGTGAGCTCTATCACACCCAGCAAGTCGGCTTCTCCCCCGACGCCAAAGATCGAAAGCCAGGAGACGAAGGGACTGTTCGGTATATAGAGTTCAATGCCATACGCCGATTGTCGCGTGAACTTCTGGATACCGATGGCCACAAATACGACAACCATAACCCATCGCAGAATGCTCAGCATCCAATATGAACCTACACCAGTCTCTGCGACGTGGAATTTAGTGTTTCCGTCGGATAGTGTCGCCGCCAGAGGATGTGGCACCGGTTTGTAGCGAACGATGCCTCTTTCCGCGTTCCCGGCAACGTCACATCGTGCCCAGTGACCGCAGCGCAGCGAGGATTGTGTCGGGCTCCAGGCGATTCCGGTAGTCAACGTCAATTGCGGCGAGAGCAACACGGCCGTCGTGGGCAACAACGTAGGTAGCCGGCACTGGGAGCTCCCAACTGTCGTCGCCATTGACGCCCGGCAGCGCCTTGTTGCTTGACCGCAGCGCGGCGCGCAGCTCTTCGGGCAGTGACCAGACGAGCCCGTAGCGGCGTGCGACGCGATTACCGACGTCGCTCAGGACGGCGAACGTCAGCTCGTTTTGCTCGGAAGTCGAGAGCGAGCCGTCTGGCAGTTGCGGCGAGATTGCGACCAGTCGAGCGCCGAGCGCAGTTATCTCAGGCAGAACCGCCTGATATGCGCGCAGCTGGATGTTGCAGTAAGGACACCACCCCCCGCGATAGAAGGTGATGACAGCGGGCCCCGCCTCCAGCAGAGTGCCAAGCGAGACGACTCTCCCCTGCGCATCCGGCAGGGTGAAATCAAGCGCCTGGTCGCCGGTTCGAATTGCGCGTTCCAGCGCGAAGTTAGCGCGCAGTTCCTCGATCTTCGCCTCGTATAGCGCGGGCCTCCCCGACGGCGCTGTGCGGGCGAACTCGGCTTTGAACGCATCAAGATGCTGTTGTAGTCCCATGTGGCTCATCCTTTCTGGTCCGCTAAAATTGGTCATTCGGGATAAAGCGGGTAGACGGGGGGAATGGGATTGAGTTATCCAATCCTGCTATGAGTGATCACCTGTTGGCTCTGCGGTTGTTCGTCCGGGTCGCTCGAAAAGGCAGCTTCTC
>JASHQG010000571.1 GCA_030037665.1 Acetobacteraceae bacterium | reverse complement strand
CGATCGCCTCAGCCGGCCCGCCCCTCACCAGGCGCACATCGCGCCCCGGCCTCCCCGGCGAACGGGCGAGGTGTGCGATGACCTGGCGCGCCGCCGTCCTCACTCTCTTCCCGGAAGCGTTCCCCGGTTCGCTGGCATGCTCGCTCGCCGGCCGCGCTCTCGCCAACACGGTCTGGTCGCTGCACACCGTGAACATCCGCGAGTTCGCCACCGACCGGCACCGCACGGTGGACGACACTCCGTTCGGCGGCGGCCCCGGCATGGTGATGCGCCCGGACGTGATCGATGCCGCACTCGACTCCGTCGCCGACGACCGGCCGGCGATCTGCCTCACCCCCCGCGGCCGGCCGTTCAGCCAGTCCGACGCCGTCCGCTTCGCCGCCGGCCCCGGGCTCATCATGCTCTGCGGCCGCTACGAGGGGATCGACCAGCGTGTCATCGACGCCCGCGGCCTGCTGGAGCTGAGCATCGGCGACTATGTCGTTTCCGGTGGCGAACTCCCCGCTCTGGTCGTCCTCGACGCCGTCGTCCGCCTCCTCCCCGGCGTCATGGGGGCCGCCGAAAGCGCGGCCGAGGAAAGCTTCGCGCAGAGGCTTCTCGAATACCCGCACTACACGCGCCCCGCCGAATGGCAGGGCCATCGTGTGCCGGACGTGCTGCTCTCCGGCCACCACGCCGCCATCGCCGCCTGGCGCCGCGCCGAGGCCGAACGCATCACCCGCGAGCGCCGCCCCGATCTTTGGCGCGCCCGCAACAGCACCCCCGTTGCCACGCCGACAGGCGCGCACTAACCACACGCCCCGAAAGGATCGCCCCGATGAACATCCTCCAGCAATTCGAAGCCCGCGAAATCGCCCGCCTCGGCCAGGGCCGCAAGATTCCGACATTTCAGGCCGGCGATACCGTGCGCGTCGCGGTCAAGGTGGTCGAGGGCGAGCGCACGCGCACACAGGCATTCGAAGGCGTGTGCATTGCCCGCTCCAACAAGGGCCTGAACAGCAATTTCACGGTGCGGAAGATCAGCTATGGCGAGGGCGTGGAGCGTGTGTTTCCGCTGTACTCGCCGCTGATCGCGGACATCACCGTGGTCCGCCACGGCGCCGTGCGGCGCGCCAAGCTCTATTACCTGCGTGGCAGGTCGGGAAAGCGCGCACGCATCGCGGAGCGGGCACGCGTCACGGCGCCCACAAGCGAGCCTTCCGGCGGCCAGCCCACCGGCGAGCCTGCTGTAGCCGAATGACCGTGACCCCTTGTCGCTGCGGCGGCGCGACAAGGGCGTGACTTGATGGCGAGACGGTTGCTACGCGGGCGCGCTGTCGCTGCGCCCGTCGAATCTCTGTGCGCGCAGCGCTCTCAACCATGTCGCAGATCCTTCGCGCCCAGGCTGATGCCGCCACCGCCGCGCGTCGCTGGCTGCACAGTCGAATGTTGCCCACCGTTCGACGAACGCCCGATTGTCCCCGCGACCGGGACCACACGGATGGTCGCCTGGTCATCGCTCACGGGGACCGACGCGGGTCGACAAGTTCCCACGAGTACGAGTTGTTCATGTTGGAAAACGCAGGCAAACGCTGACTGATTTCGGCGGCGCCGGTCGCCACACGCGCAATCGCGCCAACCTGGTCGCCCGACGTGCCGTTCCCGATCATGGTCTCGCTTGTCACCCCGATGCTCGCATACGCACCAACCGACCGGATCTGTGCCGAAACCGCATCCGCGATATGGCGCAACATGACGCTGTAATAGGCCGTCGCCACGGCGGATGTCCTATTGTTGGCACCGTGACTGTGCGGGTCTGACGCGACGCTGCGCCATCAACGGGTTGCTCGGTCAGCCCCTGTTGGTTAGCGAGAACGCGGTGCTGACGGGCTCGCTGCGGTTGAGTGCCATATGGATCCAGAGCATCGCCATCGGCTCCAGCAGCCGCGCGATCCGAAGCGGCCCTGCATCGACTGTCTGGAATCCAAGATCCGAGACCAGCGAGAGAACCAGCGGCTTCTTCGTTTCGTCATCACCGGCGACGTACATCACCGCGGGCAATGGCGTAAACGACCGCGCATGTTCCATGTTGGCGAACCCGGTCTGGTTCAGCGTCTTGAACACCGACGCACCAGGCGCGAGAGCGGCAACACGTTCCCCGCCGGAGATCGTGTGGCCAATCTCCAATTCCAGCCCGTTCTCACCCATGCGCAGTGGGTTGGTGCAGTCGATCAACATCTTTCCAGTCAGGTTGCCGGCCGCCGCGAGCGCATCTGCGACCGCTTGCCACGGTGTCGCCAGAACAACGACGTCGGCCTCTTGCGCGACCTCCGTGACGCTGCCGTAGCTCGCGCCCGTTGGCCCGGAACGCGGCGCGTCGAGTGGACTGCGGATGCCGAACGTGACCCGGTGATGTGCCACCAGCCACCCCGTGGCGAGTGCGTTGCCAACATTGCCGGCGCCGATGATGCCGATCCTCATGCTCCGCTCCTTCGCAAGCGACTTCCGCAGCACTCTGACCTCACGAGGCGGCAGACCACCATCGGCCATTCGGCCGGGGAGCGCCACGGCCCGTCCTGGCCGATCGGCACCATCGCGACGTCAGCCGCAAGAGCGCTCTCATGGACGATTGCCTGCGTCAGCACGTTCTGCAGCACAATCGCAATCTGTCGAGCTACTCTGAAGGGACCAGGCCGGAGGGGCCGCGGTGTCCGGCCACGGCCGCGACAAGAAGCCGCGCAACCCGTACGTGCCGATCGGCCTCGTGTCGGTCGATGGCTGACCGATCGCGCATCGTGTCGTCGCCGGGATTGATGACATGATAGGCGACCCGGTCCTGAGGCAGAGTTTCCTCAGACGATTGAAATCGTGGTCGATCGACAACGAGCGGCAGGTACTCATTCTGAACCGATGAGGCGATCGATCATGGGATGAGGATCGTCTCCCACAGAGTGGCGGCTTCGCTGGACAGCCTCCCATTAACACTGGCTGATGGCCTGACCCCTGCGTCCCTCGACCGGTCCGTCAAATGCTGTTTACACGCGCGCGAACGCCGCGTGCGATGTCGTGGCGGCTCCTCGACTCATCACTCGTCGTGCGCCTTGACTTACCGGCCGTCCGCGGAGCCCGCACGCGCGCCCGCCAGAAGGTTCCCCGCGCGTATCGGGATAAGTCGTGGAGCGTTATGGCTGCTTGTCGGCCAGGTCTTCAATTCTGAATATGGGCGTTGGGCTCTTGAGGTATGCGGCGACGGCGACAGTCGACCGCCAGGCAGCGTGGATCCGGCGGTTTGCAGCCGAGCAAGGGGTCGAGCAGGCGCCCCGCGACGGGCCGTTTCAGCGCGTCGCTGAGGGTCCGATACCATCGTTGCAGTGGGTCCGACTGCTCCGCGGTTTGCCGGGCACGAAGGCTCTGTCGCGCGATCGCTTGCAGGACCAACGGTCGTCCGGCCCGCCTGGCCAGCCTGCGAAAGTTTTGATCCAGGCGCGGCCCGAGGGAGGATCCCGGCGCATTAACGACACGCCTGAGAGCCTGTCCGCAGCCCACTGGACAGCAACGCAGATGGGCGTCGACAGCAGTTCCGATGCCAGCCACGTCACGACAGGAAACATGGCCCCGAAGGGGGACGTGCGCTCGGCTGCCGACGCGGCCGGCCATGACGTGGCTCGCTCGAGCGTCCTGAAGGCGGCTTCCGCGCTGCCGCACAGCCCCCCGGCCGAGCGGCAACGAAGATCGTGGGAAATCAAATGAACCAGGCCGGCACACGATGTCCGGCCGCGCCGATCCCGCCCCGCCTTGCGCCCAGGCGGCCGTTGCGCCAAACCAGCGTCCCCGTGCAATCACGCATGGGCCGGCCTCACTGCAAGCGCGAGGAGAGCAATGTCCGCCAGCAAGCCACGCACGCTGTTCGACAAGATCTGGGACAGCCATATCGTGGAGAAACTCCCCGACGGCACCTGCATCCTCTACATCGACCGGCATCTGGTACACGAGGTGACGAGCCCCCAGGCATTCGAGGGTCTGCGCATCGCCGGTCGCAAACTGCGCCGTCCCGACTGCACCATTGCCGTCGCCGACCACAATATCCCCACCGTTGGCTCGCGCCGGCCGGCTGACATCAGGGAGGAGGACAGCCGCATCCAGGTGCAGACGCTGGAGAAAAACGTCGTCGAGTTCGGCGTGCCTTACATCCCGATCCTGGATAGGCGCCAGGGCATCGTGCACATCATCGGCCCTGAGCTCGGTCTCTCGCTCCCAGGGATGACCATCGTGTGCGGCGACAGCCACACCTCGACGCACGGCGCGCTGGGCGCGCTCGCTTTCGGCATCGGTACGTCGGAGGTCGAGCACGTGATGGCAACCCAGACGCTGCTCCAGGCGCCGGCGAAGAACATGAAGATCGAGGTGACTGGCACGCTCGGCTTCGGATGCTCGGCGAAGGACATCGTGCTGGCGATCATCGGCAAGATCACCACCGCCGGGGGCACGGGCCATGTCATCGAATACACCGGCGACACGATCCAAGCCCTGGACATGGCTGGGCGAATGACGGTTTCGAACATGACGATCGAGGCCGGCGCACGCGCTGGCCTGATCGCGCCGGACGAGACGACATTTGCCTACTGCAAGGGCCGCGACTATGCGCCGAAAGGCGAAGCGTGGGACCAGGCCGTTGCGTACTGGCGCAGGCTGCCCACTGATCCGGGCGCCGTGTACGACAGGTCGATCTCGCTCACCTCGGCGGACATTGCACCCATGGTGACCTGGGGTACGACGCCCGGCGCGGTGCTTCCGATCACCGGTACGGTGCCGAACCCCGCTGACGTGGCCGAGGAAGGTCTCCGTTCACAGATGCAGCGCATGCTCGACTACATGGCACTGACGCCGGGACAGAAGATGGAGGGCGTGCCGATCGACGTGGTGTTTATTGGCTCCTGCACCAACGGACGCATCGAGGACATCCGCGCGGCGGCCGCGGTTGCGAAGGGACGCAAGGTCGCCACGGGGGTGCAGGCGCTCGTGGTGCCGGGGTCGGGCCTCGTGAAGGAGCAGGCCGAGCGCGAAGGTCTGGACCGCGTGCTTCTGGAGGCCGGCTTCGAATGGCGCGACCCGTGCTGTTCCATGTGCCTTGGCATGAACCCCGACAAGCTGACACCGGGTCAGCGTTGCGCCAGCACGTCGAACCGGAATTTCGAAGGCCGGCAGGGGCCGGGCGGCCGCACGCATCTCGTGTCGCCGGCGATGGCCGCGGCGGCAGCGGTGAGCGGACGGCTGGCGGATGTGAGGCAGCTGACCCCCTCGCCCGTATAGCGAGAGGGGCCAGGGTGAGGGTCGCGGGTGCCCGTGGCGGCACCTTCACCTGACCTCTCCTGCGTCGCGGGAGGGGAATTGCAGGAAGGACATACGATGGAAGCGTTCACCACACTCACCGCCGTTGCCGCGCCGATACCGATGCAGAACATCGACACCGACAAGGTCATCCCCGCGCGCTTTCTGAAGACGATCAAGCGCTCAGGCCTCGGCGTGCATCTGTTCGATTCGCTACGGTACGATAAGGATGGCAGGGAGCGCCCGGATTTCGTGTTGAACCAGGAGCCGTACCGCAAGGCGCAGATCATCATCGCGCATGAGAACTTCGGCTGCGGCAGCTCGCGCGAGCATGCCCCCTGGGCGCTGCTGGATTTCGGTATCCGCTGCATCATTGCGCCGGACTTCGCCGATATCTTCTTCAACAACAGCTTCAAGAATGGCATCCTGCCGATCCGGCTGCCCCGCGTAATCTGCGATCAATTGATCGACGACGCGAAACTCGGCGGCAATGCGCGAATAACGGTCGATCTGGCACGTCAGGTGGTGGTACGGCCGAATGGCGAGGAGATCCAGTTCGATATCGACCCCTTCCGTAAGCATTTGCTGCTGAACGGGCTGGACGATATCGGCCAGACCATGCAGCACGCACCACGGATCGACCGTTACGAAGCGGCACGGCGGCAGAGCCAGCCTTGGATCCCGTCGACTGTGAGCGGATAGCATCGACCACCCCTCCCTTCCTGAAAGGATTGCGGCGATGCCAGCCAACAAAAAGCTGCTGATTCTCCCCGGCGACGGCATCGGCCCGGAGGTGATGCGCGAGGTCCGCCGCATCATCGAATGGATGGACCGTCGGCGGACGGTCACATTCGACATTTCGGATGATCTGGTGGGTGGCGCGTCGATCGACGCACGTGGCACGCCGATCACCGATGAGACCTTGCACAAGGCAAAGGATGCCGATGCCATCCTGTTTGGCTCGGTTGGCGGTCCGAAGTGGGAGAAGCTTGGCTTCCAGCTCCGCCCCGAACTGGCGATCCTGCGCCTGCGCAAGGAGCTCGATCTATTCGCCAATCTCCGCCCGGCCACGGTGCTGGAACCCTTGGTTAACGCATCCACCCTGAAGCCTGAGGTGGTACGCGGTCTCGATTTGATGATCGTGCGCGAAAGCACTGGCGGAGTTTATTTCGGTGAACCGCGTGGCATCGAGACCCTCCCGAACGGCGAGCGGCGCGGTTTCGATACGGAAAGTTATGCCACGCATGAAATCGAGCGTGTCGCGCGGGTTGCGTTCGAGCTCGCGCGCAAGCGGCAGAACCGCGTCACCAGCGTGGAAAAGTCAAATGTCATGCAGTCCGGCTTGTTCTGGCGACAAACCGTGACCGCGCTACAGCAGCGCGAATATCCGGATGTTGAGCTGTCGCACATGTATGCCGACAACTGTGCCATGCAGCTTGTGCGTACACCAAAGCAGTTCGACGTGATCGTCACCTCCAACATTTTTGGCGATCTGCTGTCGGACCTGGCCTCGATGCTCACCGGCAGCCTGGGTATGCTCCCGTCAGCCACACTCGGTGCGGCGCAGCCAGACGGCAAGCGGCATGCGCTGTATGAACCGATTCATGGCAGCGCGCCGGACATCGCGGGGCGCGGAATTGCCAATCCTCTGGCGCAGATTCTCAGCTTTGCTATGCTACTG
>JASHQG010000570.1 GCA_030037665.1 Acetobacteraceae bacterium | reverse complement strand
GTCGATTTGCCGAGGCAGATCACCAGTATGTCCCTTGGTATGCGAAAATACTCGACCGTGTGCCCCAGTGCGAAACTGTTGGGCGGGATGATGCACGTGTCCGTCTTGCGATCGACGAAGCTGGAAGCGGCGAAATCCTTCGGATCAAGGACCGCCGAATCGATGTTGGTGAAGATCTTGAATTCGTCGGCAATACGCGCGTCGTAGCCGTAACTCGACAGGCCGTAGCTGATGACGCCCTCGCGCTTCTGCGCCTCGACGAAGGGTGTGATCATGCCGTGGTCCCGGGCCATACGGCGGATCCAGCGGTCGGACATCACGGCCATGCAGGCGACTCCGGCGAAAGGTCAGGTCCGATCGTCTAGCGCAGCCGGCCGACGCGCCGCAAACATATGCCAGGCCTGCAGCTGCGATGGCGATCAGCCCTGTGGTGGTTTCTGTTCTCCCCGGGTGGTGCCCCGTGCCCGCGCTTGCTCCTTCCGCTTGCGCAAATTTTCCCGCAATGCCGCCGCCTCGCGCGTGACGCGCTCAGTTTTCGCTGGCGGCTTCACGCCCCGGGCAGGCGTATCGACGGATGATCGTTCGGTCATGGCGCCAGCATCGCGGCATCCGGAGGATGGTCAACCCCCGCGCCTTGCACCCCGGCGAATGCCGGCGCTATATGCCGCGCCTTCGCCCGCCTTCAATGCTGCTGTAGCTCAGTGGTAGAGCACCCCCTTGGTAAGGGGGAGGTCGTCAGTTCAATCCTGACCAGCAGCAGGCGAAAACCCCAACAATTCCAAAACCTCGCTAAAGGCCTGCTCCCTTTTCGCCACCTCTCGAACCTGAACAAACCGTGTTTCCGCCAGCAAAACTGGGGGAAAACTGGGGAAAAGGTTCGGGGACGTTCTCCGCGTCCCCGCTATGAGCCGCCCAAAATGAAACCGCCCCCGCAGCGGCCAGGCTGCGGGGGCGGCTCAATGTGGGAAAACCATCGACCTCCCCACACTGCTTTGCTCCCCCGGTTCAGGCGAGGGGATCGGCGATGAAGCACACCATTGAGTGCATCGGGTTCCGGCCGCTTGCAAAGACCACGCTCGTCAGCTTCGCCAAGATGCGCATCAACGAGCTGAAGCTCGCCATCAGCGACGCAACTCTTCACAGCCCGGGCGAGGCGCGCTGGGCCGGCCTCCCCGCCGAGCCGCAGATCGGTAAGGGCGCCACCACGCGCCGTGACAACCGCGGCCAGATCGCTTACGCGGCGATCCTCGAGTTTGCGAGCCGCGATGTGTCGGACCGACTCTGGTCGGCGTAGATCAGTTCACGCGTCGGACGCCGGCCGGTCGTAGTCATGGAACGTCGCTTCGTCGTCCTCGAGATCCACCTCCAGCACGCGATTGATCGGCTCCCCAATCCGGGCCAACTCCTCGAGCGCACCGCGGAACAGTTGCCGTTGTCGCTCCCGATTGACGCCCCGAATGATGATGACCAGATCGCCGTGCAGCGATCGCGTTGCGTATAGCCCGCGAAAGTCGCTGGCGTTGTTTGTCACCACCACGAAATCGCCTTCGGCCGCGTAGCGCGCCACATTCCAGTCCGCTCATCCAGCCTTTCCGACGTGGGCAACGTGCTGGGTTACCTCCCCCCGCCCGGTACGCGACAGAAACCAGGTCGACCGTCAGGCACTCGTCGATCAAGAATCGCCTTCCGCCGCGATTGTTCCCAGCTTGTGCCCTGTGGTCCGCTTCGGTGCTTTGTCATGCCACGGTTGGGTGGGGGGCGGCCTCGGGGTGGGTACGCGGCGGCCTAGAGAGGGGCCAGTGCCAACATCTCCGCGGTCAACCGCGGATAGCCCTGAAGCAGGTCCTCCCCGGTCGGTCCCTGCTCCGACAGCGTGGCGATCAGGTGAACCGGGATACGAGTCCCCGGGAAAACCGGGGCATGCCAAGGATGTCGGGATCGCTGGTGACCGACCCGCGAGCCTGCACCGACAATCTGGACGCGGGGGGTGCGCGGGTGTCAGGACAGATTGTCAGGCCAGATCGTCACATCCCAGCCGACACCGGCCGCGGCAGGGCACTGACCGTTATCGCCCTCGACGCGTCGCCAGCGCTCGATGGTCACGGGACGACGATCAGCTCTCTCTGCCGCATGAGGCTGAGCGTTTTGGCCAAGCGCCTTTGAGCCAAGCCCAACTGTGCGACCTGGGCCGGCTCTGCGTCCCTGACCTGCCGAGGCGGGTTCCTGATCGTGGTCTCGTCGAGAATGCTACGGTTCAAAACGTCGCACAGCGCCAGCCCCTTCAGGCGGCCGCGCGCAGTGCCGGAGACGTGGGGAAGCGTGGGGGCCGCCGCGCTGCGACCAGCGCTTTCATGGCCTTCTGCAGCTTTTCGAACGCCCGCGCCTCAACCTGCCGCACCCGTTCGCGCGAAATGCCGTAGTGCTGCGCAAGTTCCTCCAGTGTGGTCGGCTCGTCCTTCAGCTTACGCTCGGTGAGGATGTGACGCTCGCGGTCGTTGAGCACTTTCATCCCCTCCTCCATCAGCGCCGACCGGCTGCTCTTCTCTTCGTGGTCCGCGACAGTCACTTCCGGGCTGGGCTGGTGCTCGTCGACCAGCCAGTCCTGCCATTCGCTGTCGTCGTCCTCGCCGACCGTGACATTCAGGCTGGCGTCAGGCCCCGTCAGGCGACGGTTCATACTGACCACGTCCTCTGGCGTCACCGCCAGGGTCCGGGCGATCTCTGCCACCTGTTCCGGCTGCAGGTCGCCGTTGTCGAACGCCTGCATCCGGCCCTTCAGGCGCCGGAGGTTGAAGAACAGTTTCTTCTGGGCGGCGGTGGTGCCCATCCGGACCAGGGACCAGTTGCGCAGGACATACTCGTTGATCGCCGCGCGGATCCACCACATCGCATAGGTGGCCAGTCGGAATCCGCGATCGGGATCGAAGCGCTGTACAGCCTGCATCATGCCGACGTTGCCCTCGCCGATCAGCTCACCGAGCGGCAGTCCGTAGCCGCGGTAGCCCATGGCGATTTTGGCGACCAGGCGCAGGTGCGAGGTGACGAGTTGATGCGCCGCCTTGACATCCTTCTGGTCACGCCAGCGCACGGCCAGACGCGTTTCCTCCTCCGGCGCCAGCATGGGAAACTTGCGGATTTCCTGAAGATAGTGGGTCAGGTCGCCGGCCGGGGCGAGGGAGACAATATTGCTCACTTAGGCTCCTTCCGAGCGTCGGATGTCCCGCACGCCTGTCTCGGCGGGGTGATCCGGCGCGTGTTGGGCGGAATGATGAGGACCATCCGGGGGAGCGACAGGCCGGTCCCGGCGTCCATGCAGCGTTACGCGACGGGATATGGGAACGTTTTACGAACTTGCAAGGGGGGCGGCGGGCGAATTTGTTGGTTCTCAAATCACCCGGATCCGCACAAATAGCCCTTGGGGGGCGCCGCCGCCCCGGCCAAGAGTGAGGGCAATGGCCGAAACGGCCGGAACGCGACGATGCCTACCCGGCCACGCCTGGCAACAGCTTGTCGGTCAGCAAGCGGAATGACCGTCCGCTGAGCGGCGCCGCCATCAGGTAATCCATCCCGATCTCTGCGCTGAACGACAGGATCTGATCTGCCACGCTATCCGCCGTGCCGTAGATCATCACGTCCTCCAGATAGAAGTCGATCGGATCCTTGCCTCCGAACGTACGCAATTCCTGCCGCACATTGTTATGCGCCCGGCCGACATAGGACGCGACTGTCCACTCCGCCGCGCGTTTCGCCACTTCGCGCGCCTTTTCTTTCGTCTCGTCAATCGCAATCAACCGTGCCATCGGGATGGTACGTCCGGCGTCACTGAATCCGGATTCAATCAGTCTCATGGCGTAGTGCTGGCGCTTGCGGATGAGATCGCTGCGCGACGAATGCGGGTCCATCAGGATCGAGTGCCCCTGGCTCGCCGCCCATTCGATCGCGGGCATGGAGGAAGCAGCCATCCAGACCGGCGGGTGCGGCACCTGCAGCGGTTTTGGCAGCACCTCGACGCCGTCATATTGATAGAATTGTCCCTGATAGGAAAGCCGCTGACTGGTCCACGCCTTCAGCACGATATCGACGGTCTCATGGAAGCGCGGCGCGCTCTCCTCGCCCGGGATGTTGAAGGCAGTGAACTCGCTGCGCTCGAAGCCTCGTCCCGCTCCCCAGTTGACGCGCCCGCCGGACAGCACATCCAGCAGGGCAACTTCCTCTGCGAGACGCAGGGGGTTGTAGAAAGGAGCGAGTGAGACGGCGGTGCCGATGCGCAGTCGTTTGGTGTTCGCCGCGGCCATGGTGCCCATCATGTGCACCGACGGGCAGACCGAGAAGCCGGAGAAGTGATGCTCAGCGAGCCAGACAGCGTCGTAGCCGGCTCGATCCATGATGGTGAAGCGTTCCACTGCCGTTTGATAGACCGAATTCAGCGGCACGGAACGGTCGCGCCAACCAAAAAACTGCAAAATGCCGATTTTCACATTTCTCTCCGCTCAATAGGACCGCAGAACCATATCCCGCGTGTGAAGAATCCGCCGGTTCGCTTCATTCTCCTCGGCGGTGGACATGACAGTTGTGCTCAATAAATGCACGCCGGGCATGGCGAGATCGAATGAGTTCAGGAGATAATGTCGCCGCCGCGTCACGACCACCGGTGCCACAGGCTCAGGCTCTGATCCGAACGGCAGGCTAGCGTCCGACCGAACCAACGGAGCCAGAACGGCGTCCACTCAGTAATGGGTCACCCAGAGCGTGTTCAACGCCTCCTCGATCCGGCGGTGCCGCGCCTTGATGACATCGGCCGGCACCGCGCTGACGAATGCGTAGAAAGTCTTCGTGCGGATCGCATCGACCACGCGTTCACCGACCTTCTTCGGATCAAGGCCCGTCGTAGCAAGCCGTTCCGACAGCGTGGCTTCATCGGTGGCGCGGATCTGCGGTCCGCCCATGTGGTCCGGGCGGTTCCGCGCGCCGCGCGCGATGTTGGTGGCGATCGGACCGGGACACAGCACCGACACGCCGACCTTGGTATTTTGCAGCTCATGCTCCAGTGCCTCGGAGAGCGACAGCACGGCATATTTCGTCATCGAATACGGCCCCTGGTCGGTCCCCCGCCGGTTCTGGAAACCGGCCACCGAGGCGGTGTTGACGATATGCGCCTCTTCGTCGTGTCGCAGCATCGCGGGCACGAAATGGCGGATACCGTGGATTACGCCCCAGATATTCACGCCGATCACGAACTCCCAATCATCGCGCGGAACATCGATCATCCGGGTCCCGTGCATAGGAACGCCAGCATTGTTGCAAGCGATATGCAGCTTGCCGAAATTGCGTTCGCACTGCGCGAGAGCATCGACCACCGATTGCTCCTGCGTCACGTCGACCCTTACCGGCATCACGCGCTTGTTGGTACCGGACAACGCGTGCGCCGCCTGTTCGACAGCGTCCTTCTGGATATCGGCCATCACCACATTGGCGCCTGCCTCGGCGAGCGCCGTCGCAATCGCGAGGCCGATGCCTGACCCGGCACCCGTCACGATGGCATTCTTCCCGGAAATATCCACCTCAGCCCCCCTGTTCCGGTTGCTCCGGCTGTTCCATCAGTGCCAGGCCCTCCATCGCGAGGCCATACCCCAGGAGATCCTGCATGTGCTTTTTCAGGTATTCCGTGAGCATCAATCGGGTGTAGCGGAGCAGCAGCGTCGGCTTCGCCGCCAGCACCTCGGCATGTTCCCAGGCGCGTGCGAGCACGTTGTCACGCGGCAGCACTTCTGCAACCAAGCCAAGCTCGCGTGCTTCGTGCGCCGACAGTGTCTGTCCGGTCAGCAGGAAGTAACGGCCGCGATTGATGCCCAGCAGCAGCGGCATGACGATGTGCATGCCATCGCCTGGTACCAGACCGTTGGCGAAATGCGCCGAATCCTGAAACTGCGCGGTGTCTGACGCGAGCACGATGTCCGACAGCAGCGGGATCTCCCCATGCCGCCAGGCCGGCCCGTTGATCGCGGCGATCACCGGCACTTCGATGCTCAGCAGATTCATCAGCAACGCGCGACCTTCCCAGTGCACGCGGTCGAACGCATTGGCAGTCAGGCCGGGACCGATCGCACTCTGGCCCGGCGTCGCACGGACGCCTGACCACTCGTCGCCGGTTCCGGTCATGATCACAACGCGGTTGTCGCGGTCTCGGGCGACATCCGCAAAGGCGTCGGGCAGCTCGCTGTGCGGCCCGAGACCCCACCGCAGTGGTCCCTCGTTGGTGTGGAACCGCATCTCCAGGATGCCACGCTCGCGCCGCATGTGGATGCACGAGTATTTCCGGGCGTAGTCCTCGAACCTGCTCATTGTGGGTCTCCGCGTCAGGGCGCGATCAACCGATACACCTTCGCCGCAGTGCCGCTATACAATGCCTTCTTTTCGGCGGCTGAGGCATTGGCAGTGATGCGCTTGAATGCGTTCCACAGCTCGGTATAGCCACCGGACTGCTTGTCAGGCGGGAAATTGCTCTCGAACATGCATCGATCCACACCGAAGGCTTCAATGCAGGACTCGATGTAAGGGCGCCACGCTGCGGCAAGGTCCTCCGACCCGGGTGGCGTATCGCGCTCATGGAAGTCGTAACCGACCGACACCATGCCGAGGCCGCCCAGCTTGCAATACACGTTCGGAAGCTTCGCCATCTCGACGATGTTCTTGCGCCACTCCGCCAGGATTTCCGCGCGCCGATTGTTGTACGGGCCAACCCCGAGGATGCCACCAACATGGTTCAATATAAACGTGGTGTCCGGAAAGGCGCGCATCAACTGGATCGCGTCCGGCAGCTGCGGGTGGTACTGCCATGATTCGAAGCTAAGCCCGAGCGGAGCAAGCTGAGCCAGGCCCTCGCGGAACTTCGGATCCATCACCTGGTGCAGCGGCACATTGCGTGATGCGTATTTGTAGACGGCCTCGTGCGTATCCCACGCCACACCGTGACGCAGGCCGCGCAGCCGCCCGCCGGCCGCCTTGATCTCCGCTTCCAGCAACTCGCGCACGCGCGCACCGATCGTCAGATCGCCGCCGCCGACGATGCCTTCCGCCACACGACACGGACCGTAGCCGCCCGAGGCGCTCATCGCCGCAATTCCGGTCACGAACTCGACTTCCCCCAGAGCTGCCATCTCGCGCGGGCCGTCTTTGCGGTACATCGCGCGGCATTCCAGGAACACGGTCGAGACAATGTTGTGCCCACCACCGATGTCGGCCAGCAGCTCGGGCAGCAGATAGTGACCGCGCTGCGCCGTGTCCCAGAAATGGTGATGCGGGTCGATGATCGGCAGCTCCGGTTCGAGGGCCACCTCACGAGGCTTCTTCTCCAGCCAGGCTTTCAGCGGCGCATCGGCACGGTGAACGCCGCCGCGATATTCAAGTCTGGATTCTCCGACCTGAGCCATTGCCTGTTCCCTCCCGTTGTCGTGTTCTGTGTTAGCCATCGGGGCAGATCGTCGCAAGGTCCGGGCGGCCCACGGCCGGGCGGCCAGATCCATTGACAAACCGAGCGGACGGCGCAACGCGTGTGATCGGCACATCAAGCACGCGGGAGGAACGAGATGATCGATCTGTATTTCTGGCCAACCGGCAACGGCAAGAAAGTTGTCATCTTGCTGGAAGAGCTCGGCCTTCCCTATACCTTCAAGCCGATCAACATCGGTCGTGGTGACCAGCTGACGCCGACGTTTCTGAAGATATCACCGAACGGCCGCATGCCCGCGATCGTCGATCACGAACCGATGGGCGGCGGCGAACCGATCTCGATCTTCGAATCCGGGGCGATCATGATGTATCTGGCCGAGAAGACGGGACGCTTCTTCCCTACCGATCCGCGCGGAAAATACGATGTCGCGCAGTGGGTTGCCTGGCAGCTCGCCAACCAGGGCCCGAAGCTGGGAGAGCAAGGGCATTTCCGCCGCGCGCTTGCGGCAGGGAACAACGGTGATTTGAGCTATGCCCTGCGCCGTTTCGATAACGAGGCGCACCGCATCTTCGGCGTGATGAACCTCGGCTTGTTCAACAAGCGCTATCTCGCCGCTGGCCAGTACACCATCGCCGACATGATCTGCTATCCATGGGCATCGAGCTGGGCGACGCGCGATATCGTCATTGACGAATTCCCCAACGTGAAACGCTGGCTGGAGGAGATCGGCGAACGGCCAGCCGTGGCAAAGGCGATGGCGTTGGGGCCGGAATTCCGCGAAGACCCCGCATCAATCAGTGCAGAGGAGCAGGCACGGCGACGCACATTGGTGCAGGATCAGCGGGCGCAGCCGATTCCAAAGGAATGGATCGCTGCCGCAGCGCAATAGTCGGGCGGGTGATCGACAGCAACCGCCGGTTTGATTAAGACACCGCCCGGCCCTGCACAGGACGGCGACAGGGGCAACAGTTTCGGCATGGGAGAGAGAACATATGGCTTACGAAGGCATGATCGCGGAGACGATCTCGATCTGTGGCAACAAGAATGAGCCGATCTCCGCCTACGTCGCGCGTCCGCTTGGCGCCGGACCGTTCCCCGGCATGGTGCTGTTGCATCACGCGCCTGGCTGGGACGAGTGGTACCGCGAGGCGACGCGCAAATTTGCCCATCACGGATATGCGGCGATCAGCCACAACCTGTATCACCGTGCCGGCGACGGCAGGCCAGATGACGTTGCCGCGAAGGTACGCGCCGAGGGCGGCGTGCCGGACGACCAGGTGGTCGGCGACACTGAAGGTGCGGTGCAATGGTTGAAGGCGCAGCCGTGGTCGAACGGCAAGGTCGGGGTGTTCGGCACATGTTCCGGCGGCCGGCAGACTTTCCTCTATGCCTGCAAGACGAAGAGCATCAACGCCGCCTGCGAGCTCTGGGGCGGACGTGTCGTGATGACCAAGGAAGAATTGAACCCGAAGCAGCCGGTCGCGCCGATTGACTTCACCAAAGATCTGTCCTGCCCCTTGCTCGGCCTGTTCGGCAACGAGGACCGCGCGCCGACGCCCGAGCAAGTGAACCAGCACGAGGCGGAGCTGAAGGCGCACCGCAAGCACTACGAATTCCATCGTTACGACGGCGCCGGCCACGGCTTCTTCTATTATGACCGCCCGGCGTACCGGATCGAGCAAGCTCTCGACGGTTGGAAAAAGGTGTTTGCCTTCCTGGAGAAACATCTGGCGTAGCCGCTGCGCATGTGCACCTCGATCGTCGAGATTGTCCGCGCCAGCGGCGCGGGCAAAGGCAGTGACGGGTGGTTCGATCTGACCAGTGCGGTCGTGTCGTATGACCACCCGCACCATGCCTTGCTGGAGGAGGCGATCAACATCGACTTCGTCAACCCGGCGCTAGGTCCCGGCGCCCGGGTTGCGGTCGAGTTGACGCTCGGGTCCGCAAAGGAGCTAAGCGCGGCGCTGGCAAAGGCAATTGAGGCCGCCGAGCTCGTTGAAAGTGAACGTCCACGCGGAACCTAGGACAGGCTCGCTAATTGCCGCCGACCAGTTGCTCAACAGCCAGCGCGCGAACACGCGTGCCGTCATCGGCCTGCCCGGTGATCGCCTCCGGGCGCCAGTGCCGCTGAAACGCACGCAACACCGTGGCCAGCGCCTGATCGAGCGGCCCTTCCGTCGCAACGCGATAGCCGATTGTCGCGAGTGCGCGGCGCACGTCGCGCAGTCCTGCGGCATCGCGAACAGCGCCGCCTGCACCGCGATCCGGCACACCCTCCGGCCACAGGCCCACGCCGTTGCGCGCCAAGCCGTGCCAGTCGAAACGTTCGCCCGGGTCTTCCTTGCGGTCAGGTGCGACGTCGCTATGTGCCACGACGTTACGCGACGAGATCGGATGTCGCGACAGTATCTCCAGGCACAGGTTGGAGACGGCTGCCATCTGTACCACAGGAAAGTCCCGATAGCCCCAAGCATGACCGGGATTGACGATCTCGATGCCGATCGAGCGGTCGTTCAGTGCAGTATGGCCGCGCCAGTAAGAAATCCCGGCGTGAGACGCGCGCCGCTCTTCCGGCACCAAGCGTAGCACGGCGCCACCCTCATCAACGACGTAGTGTGAGGAAACACGCGCCGCCGGATCGCGCAGCCGGTCTATCGCCGCCTGCGCTGTCTGCATTCCCGTGTAGTGCAGGATCAGCACATCGATCGGCACCCCCGGCGGCCGGTCTTCCTGATTCGGGCTGGGCAGATCGCGAATCGGGACGCCTGCCCCCTGCGTCGAGCCGGAGGATTGGGCGGGACGATGCGGGCTGGATATTTTGCTGTTGTTTGCACCGCCCTTCTCTGCCCTCCCCGCAACGGAGCGTGGGGGATCCGGAACCGCTGTCACAACCCACGCTCGCGCTTGATGAGGTCCCACGCGGCATTGATTTTGGCCACTTTGTCGTTGGCGCGTGCGATGAACTCCGCCGGCACGCCGCGTGCCGCCAGACTGTCCGGGTGGTTCTCGCGCATCAGGCGCTTCCAGGTTGCACGAATCACTTCGGCGCTGGCCGACGATGGCACGCCGAGCACCGCATAAGGATCCGGCGCGTCCGAGGAAGCCCTCGGGACGGAACCACGCGCGCGATCCCAGGCCGCCTGGTTCAGCCCGAACGCGCGGTGTGTTCGAATCAGGAACGACTCTTCCGCGCGGTTCAACGGACTGTCGGCGCGTGCAATCACAAACAATGCAGCGAGCACGTCTTCCAGCACGCCGTGATTGTCATCGAACGCATCACCGAGT
>JASHQG010000569.1 GCA_030037665.1 Acetobacteraceae bacterium | reverse complement strand
CAGGGTGCCAAAGAACCGGTCATGCGCCGCTGCTGGCTGCTGTTTGATCCGCGCGAAGAGCAACACCACCTGCCTCGGTCTTGTCGGGGGAAAGGAATCGTCAGGGAAGCGGTGTGGCCACAGACCCAATGCCCGGCGGAGCGTACATCCGCGTAGCGCTCTACGGTTTTGGCGGCGATTGCGCCCGTCGGGCGAGGTCGCGTCCGCGGGTTCCTGCGTTGGCCCCTGCACAAAGCCGCCGGCTGCAGAGCCCGTGATCCGGCCCTTGAACCGCGCCGTCTGGCCTGCGAAAAGCCGGCGTGCGAAGCGGGGGCAAGCCTTGAAGACCAAACGCACATTGACAGACGGCCAGCGCGCCTACGAGGAACGCCGCGCGGCCAAGGCCGGCGTGAGCCTCGATAAGTGGCTCGACGCCAAACAACGCCAGCAGGAAGCTGAAGCGCGCGCGAAGCAGAAGGCTGCGGAATCCACCAAACCAGCAAAAAAGCCTGGGTTGTTTTCCCGGTTGATGGAGCGCGCGCAGCGGCCGTTCGGGTCCTGATGTGACGCCGGCGCTCGCTGCGCACGCCGACTGGAGCGTCGATCCACGCAAACGCTGGGTCGCCGTGACGAAGCGGAACAGTGACGGCTGGACGCTTGCCGCGCCGCAGCCCGTGGGCGACGTGACGACGTTCCTGGCGCGACTGCGTGAAGAGGCGGATGGTGGCGCGATAGCACTGGGCCTCGACGTGCCGCTCGGCGTGCCACGCGCTTATGCGGCGCAGCGGCCGGAGGCGAATTTCCTGCATTTCCTGCGGGCGAGCGGCGACTGGCCGGATTTCTTTCGCGTTTGCGCAACGCTCGACGAGGTCCGGGCGGAGCGACCGTTCTATCCGGCTCGCGGCATCGGCGGCATGACGCGTGCAGCACATGCAGCGGCGCTGCAGCTGGGTGGCGCGTCGGGGCTGTCGCGCCTCTGCGACCGTGCCACCATCGAGCGGCCGGCCGGAGCGCCGGTGTTCTGGACGCTCGGTGCCAATCAGTCGGGCAAGGCCGCCATCGCCGCATGGCGCGATGTGCTGCTGCCGGCGCTTCTGACCGGCGAAGATGTGCGGGTGTGGCCGTTTGCCGGCGCGTTCCGCTCGCTGCTTGCCCCAGGCGCGGTCACGGTTGCGGAAACCTATCCGGCCGAGGCCCTGCGCCATCTCGGGATCCGGCTTGCCGGCAGCAAACGGCGGCAAACAGACCGCGCAGCAGTTGCACCGGCGCTGCGGGCCGCGTTGGCGCGGCTCGGTGTGGCGCCGGATGCCGCGCTGGTCGCCGCCGCGGCGGATGGTTTCGGGCCGGATGCAGCGGGCGAGGATCGGTTCGACTGCGTGTTGGGCGTGCTGTGCGTCGTGAACGTGCTGGCCGGGAACCGGCCGGATGATGCGCCGGATGATGGTTGGATCAGACGGTGGGAGGGGTGGGTGTTGGGACAGACGAGTTTGCCTGTGCGTGTCGACGATTCATGCGCTTCACCATGATCGTTGACCGCAGAGGTTGAGCGCGCCACGAGAGGTCTCGTGTGCCTCAGCACTTATGCGGCAGGGGCGTCAGCTTGGTCAGTTTCGCATCCATGATGAAATCGCCGAAGTCCATTTGCATGTCATCGGCAACACCGTTTTCCCAGTATCGCATGCCGACCTGATAGCTCGGCGTGATGGTATCGGGCTTGCGATCAAAGAACGCGAGACGGACGCGTGTGCTGGGCAAATCCGACAGGAATGGCCAATCCGTCTTGAATGGCGGCTTCCAGTCGGTGATGACAATTGAGGTGTCTTCCGCACCGTGGTCGTCCGTCCCGTCGAACAACGGCAACGCGATGAACTTTTTGCCGGCGCGTGCCGCGCTGATGATCGCCGCGGTGTGGGCCATGGGGAAGAGCGTGCCCGGGGGCAAGGCGACGATGGTCTGCTTTGGGACCGTATAGTGTGCCGTGCCGGGCCCGCCCGGACGTTCCAGGCTGGCCTCGCCGTCGGTCTGCGCGGTGACGGCGGTGTCCGTGGTCTGCTTCATGTGGAAGCGCAGTTTCGTGCCGTCCTTCGCCTCCCACGTGGCGTAGTCGGACACCATGTGAATGTCCTGCCCATCGGTGTTGGTTACCGTCATGTCCAGACGCTGGCGCACCGCCCAGCCGTCGCAGGCGTCGAGCACCTCGTATCCCATGGTGCCGTGCGCGGCGATCACGTCGCTGTCTCGCGCGTTGCCAAGCGCCAGCGCGTAGAGGGCACGGTGCGCGGCCAGCATGGGCGGTGCAAGGTCGGCAGCGTGGGCGAAGCAGGCGGAGACGGCCAACAGGACGACTGCCAGGACGGCAGGAAGACGCATGAAAGGGCTCCGCGCGGGGTTGTGAGGTGCGAGCATAGGGACGCGACCTGGCGCACGCCAGCGATCAGGTCTCTTTGCAAGGCCTTGCGGGGCCGGGCAATCCCGATCGTGATGAGCGAGGCCATAGCCGGGATGGCTTCGACGCAGTCGCGCCTTGCGTTGAGATCATGCCCCGCCCGTCCTCACCTTGGGCGGCAGGTCGAGGCGAAGCGACAGTTCTTTCAACCGTTCGGGCGGCAGCGCGGCGGGGGCGTCCATCATCAAATCTTCGCCCTGCTGATTGAGCGGGAAGACGATGACCTCGCGGATGCTCGGCTCATCGGCGAGCAGCATGACAATGCGGTCGATGCCGGGAGCCGAGCCGCCGTGCGGCGGCGCTCCGTAGCGAAACGCGCTGAGCATGCCGCCGAAGCGGCGCTCGACTTCGTCAGCATTGTAGCCGGCGATCTCGAATGCGCGGATCATGACGTCGGGTCGGTGGTTGCGAATCGCGCCGGACGACAGCTCGATGCCATTGCACACGATGTCGTACTGGAATGCCTTGATCGTCAGCGGATCCTGCGTGTTCAGCGCCTCCATCCCGCCCTGTGGCATGCTGAACGGATTGTGGCTGAAGTCGACACGGCCGGTTTCCTCGTTGATCTCGTACATCGGGAAGTCGGTGACCCAGCAGAAGCGGAACGCATCGCGCTCGATCAGGCCCAGTTCGTCAGCGAGGCGCGTGCGTACGTCGCCGGCGAATTTCGGCGTTGCGTCCTTCGCACCC
>JASHQG010000568.1 GCA_030037665.1 Acetobacteraceae bacterium | reverse complement strand
GCCTGATGCGGCGATCTGCTGGCCGGCCGATTTCCGCGAGCGCTCGTCATGACCGGGTCAACAATGGCCGATGGAGCGGGATCGCACGCCATCGAGGAACAACGACACTGCGCCGGCGATCCAGTGCTGACGATCCGTATGGCCAAACGGCCGCGCTCCTCGAAGGGCGTTCTTTTCTGGCTGACCGGTGAGCAGGCTCAGCAGCAGCCGCGCCGCTAACGCGACATCAGGCAGTTCGATACGGCCGAGCTCGACTTCCTCCCGAAGCATGTGCTCCAGGGCAGGGATAAGGCCTTGCGCGGCCTGCTCCTCGATCATCTGGTTCAACTCCGGGAAGCGGTACGCCTCGGCGGCCACGACCCGCGTCACGCTGACCACCACCGGATCGAGAATATACCGCAGTACCGCCGCCCCACTGTCTGTGAGCCGCTCCTCGAGCGTTCGATCCGGGCCGATCGTGTTGAGCTGCGGACGGCGGGCGCGCAACACGCGCGCCACCACGGCGCGAAACAGTCCTGATTTGTCATCGAAGCGGACATAGATCGTCCGCTTGGTGGCACCGATGCGCGATGCGATCTCCTCGACCGTCGTCGCCTCATAGCCTTGTCTCAGAAACAGCTCCTGTGCCGCATCGAGGATTCGCTCCGCCAATAGTTCTCCCACCGCGCGCGGCGGACGACCGGGCCCGCGCGAGATGGTTGGCTTCGCGGTCGTGATCACAGGTGCCATGGAAATTCAACTTGGCACACCAGGCCGCGTTGACGCCAGAGCCAAACTGCGCTATGCCGCAGATTGACACTCATCGGTGTCATTAAGTACCGCGGACAAAAAGCACGATGCTGGGTGGAAACGAGCACACCCGCACCTCGGACAAAGTGACTGATCGTCGCCGCTCAACCAAGTCGCCACAGCCCCCGCCCTCCGTTCTGGAGGTGCGCAAGCCACCGAGGAAGTGCCCATGGAATACCGTCCGTTCGGCGAAACCGGCATCTCGGTGTCCACCATCGGCTTCGGCTGCTGGGAGATCGGCGGAACCTATGGCCCAATCGACGCGACGCAGTTTGACCGAGCGGTACACCGCGGCCTGGACGCCGGCATCAATTGTTTCGACACGGCCGAAGCCTACGGCATGGGTGTCTCCGAACAGGCGCTCGGCCGCGCTCTGGGTGCGCGCCGCCACGACGTATGCCTGGTCACCAAGGTCGGCGTCGGCTACCCGGAAGCTCCGAACCGGCGCGACAGCAGCCGCGCGCGGATCATCGCCTCCCTTGAGCAAAGCCTGCGAAATCTCGCGACAGATCACGCTGACGTCTATCTGATCCACTGGCCCGACCCGAATACGCCGTTCGACGAAACATTTCGTGCGCTTGACGATATTGTCCGCTCGGGAAAGGCGCGCTACGTCGGTGTATCGAACTTCCGTCTGAGCCAACTCGAGGAGTGCATGAAGCTCCGCCGCATCGACGTCGTGCAATATGGCTGGAACATGTTCGACCGCCGCATGCGGCGCGAGATCTTTCCCTGGTGCATGGCAAACGGTGTTGGCGTGATGGCTTACGGCTCCTTGGCTTATGGCTTGCTGACCGGTGCGTTCACCCCGGATATGGAATTTGATGAGATGGACTGGCGCTCCAAGCGTGGCGCGCTCGGCTCGTTGAACCTGTTCCGCACTATGTTCGGCCCGGACCATTTTCCCCAAAACCTGCGCGTGGTCGAGGAACTGAAGCCGCTCGCGGCCAAATATGGAAAATCATTGCCACAGTTCGCGCTGCGTTGGACGCTCAGTCATCCGGCGATCGCGACGGGCCTCGTCGGCTTCCGTCGGCCGGAGGAAGTCTCCGAAAATCTCGGCGCGCTGGGATTCACGATCGCGGATCAGGATATGGCGTCGATCGATGCAATCTTTACACGGAACGAGGTTGGTACTGAACCGCCCGGCTGGTTGGAGGATGACCCCGCCGCCTGACCGATCGAGGGAGGAAACAAAGATGCCCGTGCAACGCTTTGCCCCAATGGCCAAGGACTTCGCGACCTTCGATTGCGACGCGCACGTCACCGAGCCTCCGCTGATCTGGGAACGCGCGGCGGAATATCTCACCCGCGACGAGCTGGCTGCGCTCAAGAGCACGATCTGGTGGGACGAGGAAAGCCGTCAGTTGATCGTCAACGGTCGCGCCGGCGTGGGAATCGGATCTCCGAGACGTGGCGGCATACCGGGCACCATGAGGGTGATTTCGAACGCCGGGCCAGGCGTGAAGCACGACATCCAGCGGGCGCTCAATGTGCGCAATTTGAACGCGAAGACCGCGCTGACCCAGGAGCAGGTTGGATACATCGACTTCGCCGGTTCGTATGAGCCAGAACCCAGACTGCGGGATATGGACGTGCAAGGGATCGATCAGGTGATGATCATCCCGACCGACATCGACACCTATCCCTGGCTGTTGGACGCGGTTGGCGCAAAGGCGTTCTGCAAGGCGTACAATCAGTGGGCCTATGAATACACGAAGGCCGATCCGGACCGACTGTTCTTCGCGGCATTGCTGCCCATGCAGAACGCGCAGTTCGCAGTGCAGGAAGTGCATCGCGTCGCTGCGCAGGGTTGCCGGGTGGCACTCGTGCGGCCCACCGACGCGATGGGCAATTATCCATTGCAGCCAAAGTACGAGCCGGTGTGGAACGCGCTTGAAGAAACCGGCATGGTCTATGGTATGCACCCGTTCCCTGCGGGTGCAGCGCTGAAGCCACCCGGATACAGCGAGCAGTATTCCGGCGCGGAACTGATAAGACGAACTATCGCGGCTTCCGGAATCCCGCATTCATTCCTCACGAATGTGCAGAACTTCCAGTCGGAAGCGGCGCTCTGGGTCACTACGGCGCTGATGAGCGGTCTGTTTGACCGTCATCCGAGACTGCGGGCGGCCGTGTTCGAGGCGTCCTCGACCTGGCTCAGCTTCCTGCTGGATGAGTGCGACAAGGCATATCGCCTCTACCGCAATGAGCGCACTCTGCCGCCACTGAGCAAACTGCCCAGCGAATTGTTCTTTGAACGTTGCATGACGGGCTTCGAGGGTGACGAAGCACCGCCCCCGCGCTTTCCTGAATTCTACTCGGACATTCTCATCTGGTCCTCGGACGTCTACCACCACGACGGCGACGACGCCTGGCGCGCGATGGAAACGATGCAGAACTTCGATCTGCCGGTCGCGGACATGGTGAAGTTCCTTGGCGGGAACGCCCGTCGGCTATACCGGATCGATCCGCCGAAAAAGATCATCCGCAAGCGTATCACCGAGATCGAGCGCCCGAACTGGTGGCCGACCGAGGACGAAATTTCCGCCGCGTTGGCCGCAGACGCGTCGGTCACTCGCTGGTGAGGGCGACGGCCATGGCACGTTTCACTGTGTTTGACAGCGACTCCCACGTCGTAGAGCCGCCGGAACTGTGGGAGAAATACCTCGACCCGGAATTCCGCGTGCTCGGCAAACGCGCGCTGTGGCGCCACGATGGCGAGACGAACTCGTATCTCAAGATCAACGGTGAGGTCGTACGCGACACGATGAACCCCAACATTCCGCGCCATGCGATCTGGCGGCCGGGCATGTCGTGGGACGATATCGGCGCACTCGACGCGACGCGGCGGCACACGATAAATCCCGGGGCGTACGATCCCAAATCCCGTCTCGCTGACATGGACAAAATGGGGATCGACCAGGCGTTCCTCTATCCGACCTGGTTCGCCGAGGGCTTTCCGCTCATCGCTGATCCTGACACGGCCAACGCGCTCGCCCGCGGTTACAACGACTGGATTGCTGATTTCTGCGCCACCGATCCGCGCCGCCTGTTCGCGGCGGCGATGCTGCCGTTGCAGGACATGGACCTCGCGCTTGCGGAACTGCGCCGCGTGGCGAAGAACAAGTGCTTCCGCGGCGCCTTCATCCGGCCGATGTTTGTGCGCGATACCTACTTCACCAATCCCTACTACGATCCGCTCTGGTCCGCACTCGAAATGCTTGGCCTCGCCGCCGCCGTACACCCCACCGCCGGGCTGTGGAATCCGGAATGGACGTCCCACGGACCGTTCGCCGAAAAGGTTAAGAACCGCACTGGTCAGAACCCGCTGCCGGCCGGAGGCGCGGGTCCGTTCTCGGGTGGGGGCGCCGGCCTCGCCAGCACCGCGTTCTTCACTGCTTTCCCGCAGCTTGGCCATCCACTCGCGCCGATCCTGTCAGGCTGGCTCGACAATCACATGTTCACGGCCTCGGTGCTGATCGGGTTTACCGTGATGCAGCGTTTCCCCGGCATGAAGGTTGTGCTGGCGCACGGCAAGGCGTCGTGGATGGAGGAGGTGCTCGAGAAGATGGAAGCGTCCTGCCGTGTGATTCCTCTTTTGCACAAATACCCGGTTCGCACGGATGTCGAGGAGATGTGGGAGGAAGGCAACGTCATGCTTGGTTTCGATGCTGACGAGCGCTTCATCCGCAAGATGCCGGAGGATTTCGCCGAGAAGGTGGTTTGGGGCTCGCGCTATCCACAGCACGATACGATGTCGGCGCATGATGCGATCACTATGCTGGCCGATGCCCATGTTCCGGACAACCTGATTGCGCGAATGATGGGGGGCAATGCCGCTGCGCAGTTTGGCGTCGATCTGCTTGAGCCGGTTATCGGCTGAGCTAACTGCGCGACGCGTCATGACATCGATCCAATCTGGTTCGGCGTTCTGTTGGTAATGTTCGTCGAGCTCGGTCAAGTCTTCTCCCCAATCGGTATCAATCTGTTTGTGATTCAGAGCATCTGGGATGGAGAGCTGGGCGATGTGGTCCTTGGCACCTCCCGTTCCACGTTATCATGTTTGTGCTAGTATTTCTGCTGATGGTGTTCCCACAAATTGCACTATGGCTTCCGGGCCATATGTCGTAGTCGGACGCGGGTAGGCAGATGCCGCGAACCCCGCCTCCAAGTGACCGTCAGCGCCTGATATCGTGTTTTGAATTTCCTGGTGCGACGACAGGCTAGCGTCGATTGCGACGCGATAGCCCCCGGTTTCGTGCCGGCCTTCGTCGATGCGAGCACATCATTGGCGGCGTGCGGCTAACAACGCTGCGCGCGACGCCAGTGATCAGCTCGCCGCGGTGGGTGAGGTTAAAGTCCAGCCACCCCAGTTCACCAAGCCTCCCGTTGGATCCACACGCTGTGTGAGCCGAGTGCTCCATCTTGAAAGGAATCAGCTTTCATCTTATCAGCTGGCCTCGAACTGATGCCGCCGGTCGCTGCCGCGCTGGCTTGGGGAGGGGAACGT
>JASHQG010000567.1 GCA_030037665.1 Acetobacteraceae bacterium | reverse complement strand
GACGATGATGGCGCAGAAGCAGGGGGACGTGAGCTACGCGATGGTTGAGCCCGCACGCGAGCCGGCACGGGCCCAATAGCGGGCCGGAGCGAGGCTGCAATCCGCGCTCAGGCGTCGATCCGCGGGATCAGCCTCGCCCAGCGGTCGAGGATCGGCAGGAGTTCCTCCTGCCGGGCGGCGGGCAAGCGCACGGTCATGCGGGTGACGCCGAGATCGCGATTTCGCCGGAGCAGGTCGAGGTCTTCCGGTGCGTTACCGATAGTCACCGAGAGCGACACGGGGTCACGGCCGGCCTCCTCGGCCATCTGTCGGAACCGCGGCATGAACTCTTCGGGGCTGCCAGATCCCGCAGCTGGTGCCGCTGGCAGGATGCCATCGCCGTAGCGAATCGCGCGTCGCGCCGCGAACCGGAACGCCCCGCCGACAATGACCGGCAGTGGGTTTTGTATCGGCTTCGGCCATGTTTCCATGGGTGGGAAGTCGATGATCTCGCCGTGGTATTCTGGCTTGGGCTTGGTCCAGATCTGGCGCATGGCCTCAATCTGCTCGCGCATTTTCTGCGTGCGAGTCTCGAAGACCACGCCGTGGTCCTCCATTTCCTCGGCGTTCCAGCCGCAACCGATGCCAAATAGAAGACGGCCATTTGAGACCCGATCGAGCGAGGCGACGGATTTGGCGGTCTGAATGGTGTCGCGCTGGATAATCAGGCATATCGCCGTGCCCAACTTGAGCCGCGTCGTCACCGCCGCAGCGGCAGAGAGTGTCACGAACGGGTCCATGACGTCGAAATACTCTCTTGTCAGCGCCGCGGCGCCGAGCGGGTGGGTAAAGCGCCTCGTGACCGGCATATGCGAGTGCTCGGCTACCCACAGCGAGTCGAAGCCGCGTTGTTCCAGAGCCACCGCGAGGTCGCTAGGCGCCATTGCGTAGTCAGTGAAAAAAATCGAAGCACCAATTTCCATAGCGAGCCTCCGTCAATCGCCAGGGCGGATCGCGGCGAGCGCGGCCGGGCGTGGCCCGACCTCCTGTACGGCGAGCGGGGTCAATGCGCCGCTATCGCTATCGATGCGGTAACTCGCCAACCGGCCTGATGCCGTGCCTGCGGCAAAGAGAAACCGGCCATCAGGATCGAGGCAAAAAGCGCTCGGTACCGCCTCGGTGGCGACGTGGCCAGCCGGCGTCAACAGGCCCGTGTCCGACGCAACGCGGAACCCGGCAATACTGTTGTGGCCCCGATTGCCGACGTAAAGCAATTGTCCGGCGGGGTTCAGGTGAATCTGCGAGCACGTGTTGCGCGCATCAAACCCCGCGGGCAGCGTCGAGATCGTCTGCAGCGGCGTCAGCGTGCCATCACGGGCGTTGATGCGATATGCGGTGACGCTGCAGCCCTGCTCGTTTGAGAAATAGGTGACATCAAGACTCGGGTGGAAACAGTAGTGCCGCGGCCCGGTGAGGTCGGCCTGCGCCACTTGCGCGGGCGTCATGGCGCTCAGCCGACCGGTCTCGGCGTCGAACCGGAACTGCATGATCGTATTGGGCCCGGGAATATTCCTTTGTGGCTCCAGAACATTGTCCTGGATCCGAGCGATGTGCGGCACATAGGCGAAGCGGTTCGAGCGATCGGTTGCGATCGCATGCGCCCCGGCCGCGGTCACGATCCAATCCTGCGCGGGCTCGCCGATCGTGTTATCCCCGGAGACCCGAAACACCGCCGCGCCGCCGCCCTGATAGTAGGCGACCAGCATGAAGCGGCCGCCCCGATCAAGCGCGAGGAAGGTCGGGGCGTGCCGTTGGGCTACACTCCCGGCGACGCTGAGCCCGCCGGTCTGGGGGTCGATCCGAAAGCTGGTAATCGCCGGACCGCTGCGCTGACCGACATAGAGCATCCGGCGGTCGGCGCTCACCGCCATCACCGACGGACCGCCCGGCACCGGAACCTCATCCTGCTTGACCGCCTTTCCGGCGCTGTCGATTGCGAAGGCGGCTATTCTGTCGCCGTCCTGCAGGCCGACATAAAGCACATTCGGCATCGAACCCTCCCTGAAGTCCTCTCCGTCGTTCCGTGACCCGGCGTTCAGCTGGCCCCGTCGCTATGCCGACCAGTGAACCAGGCTGAAGCTGCCATCAAGCGCAGGATGGCATGACCGTGCGTCGAGGGGAGGTCGGCTGCCATGACGGTAGCGGCGTGTTCTGTGCCGTCGGGTATGGCGCGGGAACAATCCCCCTGCGGCGGAACGGGGACCTCAGGTCCGGCGCCGCAGCAGGACGAGGCGCGAGATCAGGCTGATCAGGAGCACAAACGTCGTGGTCAGCAGCGCGGCGGCATAAGCCAGTGCGTTCGCGGCCGCGAACGGCTCGTTGATGAAAGCCCAGATTGCGTAGGTCAGATAGGCGATTGGTGAACGCACCAGGGCGCCATTCCACAAGTAGCTCGACCACCCTGCGGTGTACAGGAGCGGGGCGGTCTCACCGACGGAAATCGCCAGCGCCAACAGCACGCCGGTGACGATGCCGGGCATCGCCGAGCGCATCGTGAGCAGGAATGTTACGCGCGCGGGGCTGGCACCAATGGCGTAGCCGGCTTCGCGCAAGGTGTCCGGGACCTCGCGCAGCGCCAGTTCCGTGGTCCGGCAGATGTAGGGGAGGCACAGCACCGCGAGCGTGATGCTGGCCGCGGCGACGGAGAAGTGCCAACCGAGCCACTCCACCATCGTGATGTAGCCGAAATAGCCAAGCACCACCGATGGTACGCCAACGAGGACGTCGGAGAGGAAACGAACGATGCGAGCCCACATCGTCCATCGGTACTCCGAGACGAAGATGCCGGCCGCAACGCCGAACGGCACGCTGAGGATGAGCGTGCCGACAGCGATGACGCCAGTTCCCTCGATGGCGTTCAGCAGGCCACCGCCGGTGCCCTGTGTGACCTCGGTGAACACGGCCGGCGTCAGCGCGGACATGCCGCGTATCAGTACCGTGCCGAGAATCCACAGCATGGCCAGAGCCAGCATGCCAAAGGCCGCGCCACAAAGAATCCAACCGATCGAGCCGTTGACTTGCCGCCGCTGCCGCCGTGCGTGTGCCGCGCGGTGATAGGCCGCCATCTGCCCGCGGCTGGTTTCGACGTGCGCACTCATGCGAATTTCCGGGCCGCGTCAATACCGGCAAGGATCAGGCGGGCCGCGCTGTTCACCAGGACGGATATGACGCAGAGCACGAGTGCGACTTGGGCCAGAGCGCGGACCGCGAGGCCGGTTGGATCCTGCAATGCGCTGTCGAGCTGCGATGCGATGAACGCCGCCATCGTGGAGACCGGCGCGTAGATCGTCTGCGGCAGCGTGTTCAGTGCGTTGCCGGACACCATGAGCACGGCCATGGTCTCGCCGAGCGCCCGTCCCGTCGCGAGCACGCAGGAGCCCGTCAGGACCGGCCGCAGGCCCGGCATGATCACGCGCCACACGGTTTCGAATTTCGTCGCCCCGACCGCGGCGGACGCCTCACGAACCGACACCGGCTGGCTGCTGATCGCGTCTCGCAGCGTTGCGGTGATCAGCGGCACCACCATAAGCGACAGCACGAGGCCGGCTGTGAGGAGGCCGAAGCCGCTGCCGGTGGGTTGGCCGAAACCGGGAATCCAGCCCAATGCCCGCGCCATCAAAGGGAACAGGTGCCGTCCCATGAGCGGCACGAGGACGGCGTAACCCCACAGTCCGAACACGACGCTCGGGATGGCAGCCAGCAGTTCGACCAGGAACGAAAGCCAGAGGCGCGGACCCGGTGGGACGGCTTCAGCCAGGAAGATGGCGGCACCGATCCCGACGGGCACCGCGATCAGCAAGGCGATCAGCGTGGTCAGCAACGTGCCGACGATCAAAAACAGAATGCCGTAGCTGGCGCCGGGCAGGATCGAGACACCCGCCACTTCGATCGGATCGGCGTACTGGTTGCCGATGTTCCAGTCCATGTGGAACAGGAACGAGACGCCATTGAACCGGATGGCCGGCCAGGCATAAATCGCCAGGAACAGTAAAACAGCGACCATGCTGATCGGCACGACGCCGGCCAGCATGGCCATCAGTTTGCGAAAATTCATCAGCCCAGATGTCTGACCATGGTGGTCTGATCGCGTCAGCCGGAAATCTTGGCGATCTGCGTCTCGCTGAGCTTACGTACGCTTGCCGGTAGCGGCACGAAGCTGACCTGAGCCATGAAGCCCGGTGAGTTGCCGCCGTCGGCCTGAATGGCCCACTTCAGGAAGTCCTTGAGATCCTTGGCCGTGGCCTCGCTCGGCTGCGTCTGCTTCACCATCACATATTCGTAGTTGATGATCGGATAAGAGTTGTCGCCGGGGGCGAAGATAAGGCTGATGCGCTCATCGGACGGCGTTTGGGCCACGTCGGCGTTGGCCGCGGCCTGCACCGTCTCATCGGTCGGCAGCACGAACTTGCCGGCCTTGTTTTCCAGAAGCGCCGTGCCGAGGGAGTTCCGGTCGATCGCGTTCTTGAAGCTGATGCCGATATAGGCGATCGAATAAGGCGTCTGCTTAATCGAGTTGACCATGCCGGGATTGCCCTCGGCACCCAGGTTACCCTCCACGGACGGCCAGCTGATCGTCGTGCCGTATGACTGGGTCTTGGCCCACGACGGCGTCGAGTCGGACAGGTATTGCGTGAAGATGAAGGTGTCGCCGCTGCCGTCGGTGCGGTGCACCGGCACGATGGTGTTGTCAGGCAACTTCACGCCGGGATTGAGCTTGGCGATGGCGGGATCATTCCATTTCGTGATCTTGCCAGTATAGATGCCGGCGAGCACTGGGCCGCTGAGCTTCAGGTGCACGTTGTTCAACCCGGGAATATTATAGTTGACCATCTGGCTGGAGATCGCCAGCGGGATGTTCAGCATACCCGGGTCCTTCTTCATCAGCGCGTTGCTGAGATAGGCGTCCGACGCACCAAGTTGGGCGAGGCCTGAGACTGACTGAGCAATGCCGGTACCGCTGCCGGTGCTCTGGGTCGTGATCTGAAGGTTCGGATCGGTCTTTGTGTAGGCCGGGACCCACAAATTGAACAGCGGGTAAAGCAGGCTGGAACCGGTTTCCAGGAGATGTCCGCTTTCGGCTGCCATCGCGCTGGCAAAACCCGTCACACCGGCAATCGCCGTTGCCAGCATGAGCGCACGCATCGTGCGACGGGCCCCGAACAGAACCTGCATCGACTGTCTCCCATATTCCTTGCCAAGAGCGCGCGCTGACTAGTGAATCCCAACTAGCAGCGCCACAGCAGGACAGGCGAGCCCGCGGAGTTTAACAAAACTGTCAAGGAACGACTTGAGAAGTGCTAAAAATCGACTTGAGA
>JASHQG010000566.1 GCA_030037665.1 Acetobacteraceae bacterium | reverse complement strand
AATCACGTCCAAGCCGGATAGCGGCACACCGGCCAGATTGGGGGCATCGGCTTCGCCGGCTGAACGATTTCGTCCCAAGATAGCCCGATGCCAAACTTCCAGTGCGAGCAGGTGGCAAGTCATCATGATAAAATCGAGCAGCGAATTCCTCTTGGACCGGACGGGTGCCGCGAATTCGTTTGACTACATCGTGTGCGGTACGGGATCTTCCGGATCTACTCTCGCTGCCAAGCTTTCGGAACGCGGCAATGCCAGGATTTTAGTTCTCGAGGCGGGCGGTGATGATGGGTCCGACCTCATCGGCGATCCCAACCGATGGCCCATGACCCTCGGAACCGAACTCGACTGGCAATTCGTCGCCGAGCCGAGCGCCCATCTCGAAGGCCGCGCGATTCCTTACAGCATGGGAAAGGTCCTCGGCGGCGGGTCGAGCATCAATGTCTCGACCTGGTCCCGGGGGCACAAGGCTGACTGGGATTATTTCGCTGCCGCGGCCGAAGAGACAGCTTGGAGCTATGACTCGGTCCGCGAGCTGTATGGTTCGGTGGAGGCGTGGGGCGGTGAGCCGGACCAGCTTCGCGGCCGGCGCGGTACGATGCACGTTCAGCCCGCGGGCAACCTGCATCCCTTCTCTCTGGCGGTGCTCGAAGCCGCCGAGGCGGCTGGGCTTCCGCGCTTCCCCAACGCAAATGGGCGAATGATGGAGGCAGCCCAAGGCTGTTCGGTCCTTGATGAGACCGTGTTGGGCGGGTGCAGGCAATCGGTTTACCGCGCCTATCTGCATCCGCGACAGTCCCAGGCAAACATGACCATCGTCACGAACATCATGGTCAGCCGCATCCTGTTCGAAGGCCGCCGCGCGATCGGCGTCGAATGTGTTGTGAATGGCCGGGTGAAAGAATTCCACGCGGAAGCCGATGTCATCCTCTGTCTCGGTGCGATCAACACACCGCGCGTGCTGATGCAGTCGGGCATTGGTGATGCTGACCATCTTCGCCCGCTCGGCATTCGGATGATCAGTCACCTTCCGGCCGTCGGCGATGGGTTGCATGACCACGTCTGCTTCGGCTGCGTCTGGGGCGCCGGTGTTGAAAAGCTTCCGGTGGCGCCAAGGAGCCAGATCGCCTGCTTCTGGAAGACCGACGAGGGGCTGGACTCGCCCAATGCCTATGCCTACGCGAAAGGCGGACCGACATTGACCCCTGAGAATGCGGCCAGGTTTTCGCCGCCTGAGTCGGCTTGGACATTGGTGGTCGGCGTGCGCCTGGAGGGCCGCGGGAAGCTGCGCCTGACCGGCACGGACGTCAGCGTACCGCTCCATATCGAGACTGGTTTTCTAGGCGAGCCGGGCGATTTGGCTCGCGTCGTCACTGCGGCAGAACGGGCCCGGGATATCGGCAATCAGCCGGCTTTGGCGGCGTTCCGATCCACGGAGATAGCACCAGGCAGTCTGCCGCCTTCCGAGCTCGAGGCCTTTCTGCGCCGCGGGCTCGGCACGTTCTGGCACCAATCCGGAACCGCGCGCATGGGTGGCGATCCGGCAAACTCGGTGGTGGACGGCCGGCTCCGAGTTCATGGAGTTGACGGCCTTCGCGTTGCCGACGCCTCGGTGCTTCCGCGAGTAACCAGCGGAAACACCATGGCGCCCTGTGTTGTGGTCGGTGAACTCGCCGCGAAATTCATCCTGGTGGACTCACTGGAGGGTGTCGGGAGAGCGGAGAGATGAGGGCGGAAGCAGTCACCTACGAACTGCGTGACAACGTGGCGTGGCTCGGCCTGAACCGCCCGCAGAAACGGAACGCCATCGACAGCCGATTGCTCGCTGCGCTGCACGAGAGCGTGACGCGCGCGCAAGCCGAGGCACTGGCGATGGTGATTCTCGGCTACAGCTCATGTTTGAGCGCCGGGGCATGGATTCCGTGTTTTGCGGCGAAGTTATTGTTCATTTCCTCAAGGTTCTGGCCTGGATCGAACGGGCCATGATCGAGCACGACTACCTCGTCGGACGTAAGCACTCACTCGCGGATGTCGCTGTCGCCCCTTACATCATTTGCTTGGACCTGCTGCGCTCGCCGCCCCTGCGGAGCGCCTATAGCTGCGTTCAAAAGCGGCATGATCCGCTATTCAATCTCTTATCGGTAGAGTTCTCAGTCATCGGCAGCATAACGCCTGCAGATAAACCTCTTTTCGCGGAAATCGATGTCGGTCCTTGGTTATCTGTGTCGCAGCTCTTCGAACAGACCTAGGCAAGTCCGCCATCCACATACACAGGAAATCGGCTGGCTCACCATTGGTGGGCCAGTGTTCCCCTCTTGCAGGTGTCACAGCATGTCGCCAATTCTTGTTGCTGTAAAGGTTGATGCAAATGAAGCGGATGCGACGACCGCAGCCGAAATCGCTGCCCGGATCGAGAGGCTTCCCGCCTCTTCATGGCACGCCCGCCTGGTCTCCGTCGTCGGCATCGCGCATCTTCTCGATGCATTCGATTCATTGGCGATTGCATTGGTCTTACCGGTTCTGATTGAGATCTGGCACTTTAGACCCAACCAGATTAGCTTTGTCTTATCAGTCGGCTATGCCGGCCAGATGGTCGGAGCGATCACGCTGAGCTGGCTTTCCGAGCGATTGGGGCGGCTAACCGTACTTCGGCTGGCGCTGGGGATTACGGCAGTCCTCAGTGTCGCTACAGCCTTCGCCGGCAACGACGTCACATTTCTCTTTGTGAGGGCGCTTCAGGGCCTCGGGCTAGGCGGCGAGGTGCCAGTCGCTGCGACACTGGTGAACGAGATGACGCCCGCTCGCTTCCGCGGTCGTGTGACCAGTGGACTTCAGACCATGTTCGCCCTCGGTCTTCTTGTGGCGTCGCTGGTCGCCATTTGGCTGGTGCCGACTTTTGGCTGGAAATCGCTGTTCATCATAGGTGCACTGCCGGCCGTCCTGATGTGTGTCATCGGCTTCATCGTGCCAGAGTCACCACGATGGTTGGCGCTATACGGCCGAACACGTGCGGCATCCGAGGCTATGGACCGCATTGAGGCAGCAGTGTCGAAGAATGGCAAGCGGATCTTGCCGCCTATAGAGTCGATCCAGCCGTACTCAATGCGTCGTGGGTGTCGGTTTATGGATCTGTTTCGCAACGGGTACGCAGTTCGTACGGCATGCATCTGGATTTTGATGTTCTGCATTTCAACCTCGGGCCTCGCCCTCGTTACGTGGTTGCCCACTATCTACAAAACTGTCTACCACGTCACTCTGATCAACACTTTCTTGTTGAGTACATTGCTGGGCCTTGCAGGCTTGGCGGGCGCGACGACAAGTGTCGTTCTGATTGACTGGATCGGACGTCGATGCACTTTCATGACATCGCTCTTCGGAAGCGCCGTACCTTTGGCGATACTGGGTTGGACCAGTGCGACTTCATTGATAATGGTGGTCAGCCTCCTGACCATCGGCAACTACATGATCGCGATTGGTTTCGGTAGCATCCACGGCTACGCCGTCGAAATATATCCAACCAGGATGCGTGTCCTGGGCGCTGGAACCGCCACCTCCTGGTTGCGTATCGCTCAAATCGTCAGTCCATTGGTCATTGGAGTACTGCTCGGTCATGTCGGTGTTGCTGCCGTTTTCCTATTCTTAGCTGCGATGGGCATCGTTGGTGGGCTTACGGTTTGGCTCACCGCAGTTGAGACTAAGGGCCGTAAGCTTGAAGAGATTTCCATCTGAAGATCGAGAACATGGAGATTGAAAAACTCCTGGTCTGCGCAGCGCTGGACTCGGAAGAGCGGCCCTTTCCATGAAGAGGGCGATGCCTTCGATGACGATTGCAAATCGGCAGGCGGAGCGCTCTCGAGCCTAAGCTTTAGTCGTCGCGATATCGTTTATCAAAGGCCGCCTGCGCCTTTCTCACGACGTCCGCGTGCTCGGCTGTCCAGGCATTGAGGGCCGAGAATGGCTTATCGAGCGAGCGACCGAGCGACGTCACAAGGTACTCCACGCCCGGCGGCGCGCCATCAATCAGTCGGCGTTCGAGAATTCCGTTACGCTCCAGCCGCCGCAGGCACTGGGTCAACGTCTTTTGCGCAATCTTCGGAACTTGTCGTTTTAGCGCGTTAAATCGCAGCGATCCTCCCGCGGCGCAAATCGCGCCGAGAACGAGAATGCTCCAGCGGTCGGCGATCTGGTCGAGCAGGATACGATCGAAATCGCTGCCATCAGTTTTCATGGGTCACAGCCGGTGGTTACCTCAGGGTTACGTAGTCGCTCTAAGGTGCGTTGTTTACATCAAGTATCACCCTGATACTAAGAGAGCAAGGATTCGAGTGGAGGGTGTCTACGTGCTTACCATCGGGGTCGGGGTTATCGGCGCGAGCCCGCTAAGACCGGGCTGGGCCGTTGCCGCTCATCTTCC
>JASHQG010000565.1 GCA_030037665.1 Acetobacteraceae bacterium | reverse complement strand
GCTGTGAGCTAAACTCTCCCGTGAGGAACCGTATGCGTCAGTCGCGCTCGTACGGGTCTGTGAGGGGTGGGGTCGGCAACGGCCCCACCTACTCGGCCAGCAGAGCCCGCCTCCGCTTCACCGGCTGATCCTGTATGTGGGACCGTATAATCCTGACGCAAGCGCGTTGATCAAATCTCGTGACTCGCGACAACAGCTGCGACCAACTGACAACCGCCGGACTCACGAATGTGCTCCGCCCGACGCGGTTTACGTCTCCGTCTCTACCGACACCGCTGCAAATCACAACTTGTGCGCACTTCGGGGGTCAGCTTTTGTGAGCAGAAGTGGGTCAGTTTTTTTGAGCGTTGAGGCATAACGTCGCTAACAGGCGGCGGGTTGCGTTATCTTAGCCTCACACCGGCCGATCAAAGCGGGACTCCGGCTGACACCGAGGGAGTACCCGGGAAGCGCCATTATGGCGCGCTATGATGGGAGCCGGCCGACCCCGCTCAATGTCCGCTATCGGGACGGTTTGTCGACCTTTCGTGTGACTGAGTTGGGTCGCTTCGTGCCGATAGGCGGCAAGGCCGGGTGGTGGTCTGCCGGTCAGCTGACAGACCAGCATTCCGTAAAGGGAATGTTCGACATAGGGCGCGATCTCGCATGAAGCGATCGCAGACACAGCCGAGAGACTTGGTCTTGTGGAAGGTGTCCAAATTTGTTCACGCAGATTCGCGCGGCCGAACGCGAAGCAGTTGTCAGGCAGTGGCGCCCAGCAGGGCCTTCCAAGCTTCGGCGCCTGGCAGAGCGCGCCAAATTAGCGTCGTCCCGCCCCTCGGTTCCGTCCAAACCCGGCCATTCCCCGCTGGTGAGCTGCCTGTTCTGACGACCTGCAGCGCAAAGCCGTCTAAGCCAGGAAGGCCGTATGACGCCCAATCCGCGTAAGACTGCACCAGCGCTCGCATCGCACTCTTCCCGCCGTAGGACAGAAGCTCGCCCCCACTCCACAGCGCGACCGAAGGCTCCTCCGGATCCACGATCCCAAACGGCTCTGCCGGTAGCCAGGCCCGAGGTTCCGGCGGTTCCCCATCACCGAAGATCGTGAAGCCCTTGTTGGTGCGGCCCACAAAGGCGCGGAATGCGATCACTGCACTGCCTGCCGCACCTTCAGGGCCTATGGCGAGCGGTAGCGGTATGTGTCGCGCAGGAAGCCTGCTGATCTCGTCCCAGAACGGCAGCTCGGCCAGTGCAATGCGAAGTGTCGGACGCCGCTGTGCGGCACCGCGCAGCGGCACGAACCAACCGGGTACGGCGCGTTCCGCCTCGAAGATCTCCGCGTCGCGTCGCAGAACCGTCACCTGGCAGCCACCACCACGCAGTTCGACCGGCACCAGCACACGCCCGCCCTCGGCAACCTGGTCGAACAGGACCACTGGCAAATCCCAACTGGCAGCGGTGACTATCACGCGATCGAATGGTGCGTCCGCGGCGTGACCTTTAGCACCGTCAGCTGCCAGTAGTGACACGTTGGCAATCCCGAGCCTTCCAAGATCGGCCCGGCATTGTGCAACGAGTTCAGGAATGATCTCGATTCCAGTCACATGCCCACCGGTGCCAACCAAGTGCGCCATCACTGCAGCGAGCCAGCCGGATCCGGAGCCGATCTCTAACACGCGCTGACCAGGACGCAGATCGAGCATTTCCAGCAGCCGGAGCACGTAGCTCGGCTGCGAATTCGTCGACGGGAGCGCCTCGCCAGAATCGTTCACGTGGTGCATCACGGCGTCGCTGTAGATCCACGTCAGTTCTTCCAATGGATCGGCATCGTTGTTCCGAATATCGTCTTCGCTAACGCGGTTGTCCCAGGATACATCACGCAGGCGGAAGCGGTGGACAAACATATGACGTGGAGCAGCGGCCACCGCGCTTCGGAACCGCTCTGGCAGGCCGTCCGGCATGCCGTAGCGCCGAAAGGCAGCGTCCAGCATGTCGAGGAACCGCGCCATGTGCGGGGCGACTTGCTCAGGGCTTGGCGTCACTATGGCCTCCTTCACAACGCGATGCGGGGACAATCTATATTGCACGGATCGTGCATATTTGCGCTAAATGTGCAGTGTCAGACGGAACCGAGGGGCCCGCTTACAAGATTGCCTCATCGGTCTGGCTGTCCCGCGAGTTGGGTGGTGGGTAGTCGTCCGCCACAAGACAGCAGGGCGACGAGGTCGCGCCGAAACCCGACCTTCTGCTGCGTCAAACCTTAAGTGGCGCCGCGATGCTTGAGCGCCGACGCCGATGTTGCAGCCGTGGACCGAACCTATGATCGGCGAGAGCGACACCGAGCTGGCGGGGAACTTGATCAGACTCTAGGGCGAGCGGCACCGAGACGATCGTCCGGGAACCAAGGAGCGGGGAATGGCAAAGCGATTCAGTCGGAGGCGCCTGCTTGAGATCCTCGCCGGACTGCCGTTCATGAGCGGCCTTGCGCTTGTCCCGTCGGCTGCGGCCCAGCCGAAAACGCGCGTCCGCCCCGGCGACGCGGCATGGCCGTCAGACGCCGCATGGGATCAACTCGGCCGCGAAGTGGAGGGGCGCCTCGTCAAGGTGCAGTCGCCGCTCGCCGCCTGCGTCGGCGGATCGTCCGACGCGGACTGCGAGCGAGTCTTCAAAGAGCTTAAAAATCCGTACTATCTTGGCGACGAGGTCGGGCTCACCCAGTCGCTCGGCTGGGTCGGGGCCTGGACGTCGCGCCCGAGCGTCTACGCTGTCGCCGCTAAGACGACGCAGGATGTGGTCGCCGCGGTTAATTTCGCCCGGGCGAACAATTTGCGCCTGGTGGTGAAAGGCGGCGGCCACAGCTACCAGGGATCGTCCAACGCCGCCGACTCGCTGCTCATCTGGACGCGCCACATGAACGCGCTGACGCTGCACGACGCCTTTGTCGGCGCGGGTTGCGAAGGCCACGCCGAACCGCAGCCGGCCGTGTCGGTCGAGCCTGGCGCAATCTGGGGACATGTTTATAACGAGGTGACGACCAAAGTGGGCCGCTATGTGCAGGGCGGCGGATGCCTGACCGTCGGCGTCGCCGGCATCATCCTGGGCGGGGGCTTTGGCAGCTTTTCGAAGGCCTATGGCCTGGCTGGCGCGAGCCTCATTGAAGCAGAAGTCGTCACTGCTGACGGCGAGGTCAGAATCGCCAACGCCTGCTCGAATCCCGACCTTTTCTGGGCGCTGAAAGGCGGCGGCGGTGGCTTCGGCGTCGTCACCCGCGTGACGGTGCGCACGCACCCGCTGCCCGAATTTTTCGGTGCCGTGTCCGCGATATTTAAGGCGACCTCCGACGACGCCTACCAGCGCTTGATCGCCAAAACCGTCGAATTCTACGCGGAGGCGCTCTTCAATCCGCACTGGGGCGAGCAGATCCTGATCGGGCGCGGCTACGTAAAGATTGCGATGGTCTTCCAGGGGCTCGATCGGCAACAGGCGGAGGCGGTGTGGAAACCGTTCTTCGATTGGCTCGCCGCTTCGCCACAGGATTTGGCCATCGTGTCGGCGCCGAAGATCGTCGCCGGGCAGATGCGGCATTTCTGGGACCCCTCACTTCTCACGGTCGTTCCGGGGGACGTGATCACCGACGATCGTCCCGGCGCGCCGGCAGACAACATTTTCTGGGCCGGCAACCTCGAGGAGGCAGGCGCGGTCTGGTATGCCTACCAATCCGCATGGCTGCCCGCTTCGCTGCTCGAAACCGACCGGCGCCAAAGCCTTGCCGACGCGTTTTTTGCGGCGGCGAAGCATTTGGGCGTGGCGCTGCATTGCAACAAGGGGCTTGCGGGCGCGCCGGCGGACGCAATCGCCGCGGCAAAAGATACGGCGATGAATCCAGCGGTCACCGACGCATTCGCGCTGGTGATCACCGGCGCCTTTGGACAGCCCGCCTATCCCGGCGTCCCCGGCCATGAGCCGGACGAAGCGGCGGCGCGGACCCGGGCTGCGTCGGTCGAAGCCTCGATGAAGGAAATCCGCAAGCTCCTGCCCCGCGTTGGCTCCTATGTGTGGGAAACCGACTTCTTCCAGCCGAATTGGCAGGACGCCTTCTGGGGCGACAACTACGCGCGGCTTCGCGCGGTCAAGGACAAATACGATCCCGGCGGCCTCTTCTTCCTCCATCACGGCGTCGGCAGTGAGGACTGGACCGCGGATGGCTTTACGCGAGTGAACTGAGGCCGGCAGAACCGGGGAAGCCCGCATGACCCGTTCCGCAGGGACCGGCGTTTCGCCAGCCAAGGGTGTGGTCGTCTCAGAGGATCGGCTGCGTATCCATGCCAGCACCTATGCGTTCGCACCGCATGTGCGGGTGCGCGTCGACGCGTCGGGCGAGAACCTGTCAGTAACGTCGCTTGACCGAACGGTGTTCGATTTTCCGCTCCGATCGGCCGTGCAGCCCGCACCGATCTCCAACATCGATTTCTGTTTCGACCGAGGGCAACGCACGAGGCTCAACTTTATCGTTGGCACGGATGACGCTGTCACCTCCACGACGTTGAATCCCGGCCCGTGGGCGCCGAGCGGCAAGCATGTGCGGGACCGAGGGCTTGGCCGGGCTGCTGAGTTCTGCACCGACTTCCACAACGAAAAGGCATCTCGGTCTCAATCTTGTCGCTCCGCACCTAAGCCAACACAAACAGGAAGTCGTGTCCCGTGCAGAACTTGATGGTAACCGGGGTTCGCAGGACGTGGCGAGAGCGGACGATGCAGTCCGACGTTGGATTGACTTGGAGCATGAGCGCTTTCGAGGTCAGCCGTCCGCACGTCCCATGAGTGCCAGGGACCGAACCCCGCGGTCCTCCAGATTGGCACCGGCGGATGGGAAAATGTACGCTCCGAGCATCTGGCGGATTTGACGAACCGTTCTGGTGGCGCCTTCGCGTGCGGTCCCATATGACGCGACCGTGAAGGTCGCTCGCCCGGTTCGATTCCGCCGCGTCGGATGGTACATTCGAGGCGTCAGCGCAGATGGCACCAACTTTGTCGAAACCGAACCGTGAGGCACTGACATGCCCCGTTCACGTCTTTGCGCCATCCTGATCGACTGTAAGACCCTGGAGGTCGACGAGGCGGCCCGCTTCTGGGCAAAGGCGCTCGGTCGTCCCGAGGATCTCAACCATCAGGGCAGCCGCGGCAACCACCGGATGTTGCAGATCCCGCCAGACGAACCGGTTGTGCAGATTCAGCGCGTCGATCACGAGAGCCGTGTCCACTTGGACATTGAGACTGACGATATCCCTGCCGAGGTAGCGCGTCTCGAGAAATTGGGGGCAAACGTCGTGGATCGCCTGGAGCGGTGGATCGTGATGCCGGCTCCGACCGGCCAACGGTTCTGCGTCGTGCGGGGGCAGCGTCCCGGTTTCCCAAAGAATGCGAACCAGTGGCACTGACGATCGCCCCCCTGAGCGGAGTAAGAGCACATCGCGGATTCAGGCGAGACGTGCCATCGCCGCGGCGCTGTTACCGTTGCCGGCAATACCATGCTGCCTCCTCGTTAGAACAACCAGTGTGCCACTCGACTGGACGTAGACTATCGCCGTGGAGGCACCGCCACTGCGTGTCGTCGTACCTCCGGTTTCGGCACCTGCCGATTGGCAGTCAGATGGCTGAGGCGGGTCGGGAACTGCGAGGTCGTTTGGGTGAAAAGCGGTCCGTACGTTGCGCTGAACCAGAGGGCGTAAGCGGACATTGAGACATGAGCAGGAGAGAAGAATGGCTGACGCGCGCAATTGGCTCATCGACCATACCGGGGTTGGCGTGTCGGACATCCACAGCTCAAATACATTCTACAAAGCAGCGCTCCAACCTCTGGGTATTCGGGTCGTTAAGCGTATCACGCGGGACTTCAAACCCACCGATGCCGACGGTCCAGATTTGGGCGGGGTGGCATACGGCATCGACTATCCCGTGTTCTGGATTGATGTTTTCCATCCTCATCGCATCAGGCAACATACTGCATTTCGTGCCCGGAGCCGGCAGCAGGTTGATGCTTTTCATGAGGCAGCGCTTGCCGCGGGCGGAATCGACAATGGCCGACCCGGTTTGCGATCGAGCGGCTACTATGCCGCATTCGTTTTCGATCCAGACGGCAACAACATCGAAGCAGTGTTTCGAGAAGGATAGAATGGACGGCAGATATAGGCAGCTTGTACTCGGCCTATGAATTGCCTGCGCAGGTCGAGAGCGGCCGGGTGGCGGGTACCGGCGAAAGAGAATAATCTGGTCGGGCGGCGCGCGGCATTATCGGCCAAGCCCTTCCGACCGACAGAACCGGGTGATTTCGCGTGCCGTTCCGAGCCTGATCTTGGGCAAGCTGATATGAACAAACATTTCTTCGTAGCGCCTGCGGTTCCTTCGAGTGGCAACCGCGATGTGCCAGATCATCGCCCACTTGACGCTATCCATGCCCCCTTCAAGCGCGCCAGCACGATCGCGCTCAAACCATGATCGACGAAGGTAGCGTAGCAGGCTGATTGCGGTGGAGGCGTCGAGCAGGATGAGGCCCGTTGCTCGCGCAAGCCTCTGCGGTAGGCATCTGGAATAGTTGCCGTCAATGACCCAGCTCGCGCCCGAAAGCGCCTCATCATGTAGTGCGATGAACTCTTCGTCGGTTCGGGGCTGCCAGTCCGTGTTCGGTATATGATAAAGTAGGTCAAGGTGAATCGGCGTCAGACCGCGTGCCCGCCCTATTGCAGTCGCCAAGGTGGACTTGCCGCTATTCGATGGTCCCATGATGCAAATGCGGGGCCCGAGATCATCGAGGGTCATGATGCGGATCCTATGTCCGCTCCAGCGAACGCAGCGAGCAGGGCGAAACGACTTGGATGGGTCGAAAGCAGTTGTAGCGCACAGGGCACGGCCACATGTGTCCTTGGCCACCGGTGACGCGATGTCGGAGGGTCCCAACCATACCGATCAGTATAGTGCCGTCGATTGGGGCGCAATCATGGGTCCTTATCTGCTCGTACGCACGAGCCCGCGGTGAGCATGGTCTGCTCGAGTCGCTGATTTCTGCCTGAAGGTACTCGGCCGGCATGGGCTGGTGGTCTTCGGCGCGGGTTGCCCATGCCATCTGCCGAAAGGCTCGGACAACAGGAGTTCGACATCATGAGGAAGCTGCTTGCCGCAGCCAGCCTGGCCGCTAGCCTCGCCGCAGGCGCGGTGCCCGCGTTCGCACAATCCGCCACAACCAGCCGGCCGGACTGGATCGCGCCGGCTGATAACGGCGCGGCTGGATCGGTCCAGGCGCAGAATTTCAGCCCTGCGCAGAACTACAACCGAGCGCAGAACTACAGCCCGGCGCAGGGTGCGACCATCGGCGACGGAGCCGGACGGGACTACCTGATGCAGCAGCAACAGCTTCAGAACATGCCCGGCTACAGCCCCACCGGAACCAACTGAACGGTCGATGCGCCAGCCAGGCCTGATTCAGGGGTAAAGGGTAGGACCCCGGAAGGTGTGAAGAACGGGCCGCCCGGAGGGAGGCGGTCCCATGCAGTTCTGGGCGTCACCGCGGCGGCTTGTAGCCTTTCTGCCGCGCATCGTGCTGAGTGGCCGCTGCGTCAGCCGTTCGACTCGCGCGCCGCCGCGGCGGCGGCCTCAACAAATGCCTGACCTCAGCACCAACAGCGCCAGGCAGAGCGGCTATAGTCTCCAGCGTGATGTTGTGGACGCCCGCGGTTATGCTGATCTACGTTGGCTCGGACTTCTGGTGCGCCCTCCGGAGATCGGCGCCGAACCGACGTCGCAGCCCCGCAGATGGACCGCATTGTTTATCGCGCACGCGCCGATTGGATTCGTTCAATCAGCAATTCGCCCTTCGCTCCCCACCCCTCGGCACCAGTCGGCACCTCAGGTCGGAACTGCTCGTACAGCCGAAAGCCAACGCGGTTCAGCTCCTCGGGCGGTAATGATGCCGCGAGTGCGTCCATCGCCGCACGGACGTCTCGCAGCCGATCGCCGAACGCACGCGCGATGTACGACTGCGCGCCCCGCACCGATGCCGGCTTGCCGTTGTCGTCAGCTCGCAGTGTCCCATCGTCTGCCGGCAGCACCGGCACGTCACGGCCGAGTAGCCGCACTGTGTGACGCTGTGGCTTCAATGCCGCCCTCTTCTCCCGCCGTTCTGCCGCTTCCTGCGTCTCGTCTGCGATACCGAGACTCCTGGCCTTGGCGCGCGCGCTCGAGCCAGCGACGAAGCGCCCCAGCGTCAGCGCGGTTTCGGTGGGATAGCCCAGACGTTCGGCGACCACAGTAGCCCACAGCGTCAAAACCGGGGCGCGGTTCACTCGGACGGCGGGTATGGTGGACATGGCCGGAGGGTAAAGCTTCTGAGGCGGAACGACCAGCGCGCCAAGTTTGGCATGTCGCAGAGCGAGTTTGCCGCACCGATCAGGATCCCCGTAGCGACACGGCGCAACCGGAAACAGGGACGCCGCCAGCTCGATCCTACCGCACTGTCCCTGATGGGGCTGGTCTGTGCCAATCCACAGGTGGCGCGGCGTGCGCTCCGCCACGGAGCTGCTACGCACGGCCGCGATGCCAGGCACCGTGCGTAAGTGTCACCAGGGTGGATGGTCACGCCGTCGTTGTTTCTAGCCTGCCAGCGGTCCGGAAGCGTGACAGGTCGGTCGCAAGCGAGTCGCGGGCGCTAAAATCACGCCGACGTGCTCCAGCGTTGATGCCGGCGCATATCATGCAAAGTATGCGACGTTTTACTGGCGCCTGCTAGGTGTGCATCAGCTTGTTCGCACATGCTGACCCGCGGCGTCGACGTGATCCTCCCCCAACGCTTGGGAGGATCGGTGGACGACCCTATTCGTGCCGGTTGTCTTTCAGTGACTTCCCAATTGCCCTCACTTATTCCCGCATACGCGCGACGAGGCACCTCAAGCACCGAGCGGTTCTTGGCTTACCCCGTCAGCGTCTTCCAATCTACGCCGTTCTCGAAGGCGGCGGCGGCGCGATAAATCGTTTCCTCGTCGAACATCCGGCCCGTGAGCATCAGGCCAACCGGCAGTCCGTCCACCATCCCACAGGGCACGTTCATCGAGGGATGGTGCGTGCAGTCGAAGGGCGCGGTGTTTGGTATGGCCTCGAACGCGCGCTGGAGAATGAGTTCGGTCGGCGCGTCGGTGGGCGGCAGCGGTGTCGCCGTCATCGGCAAGGTCGGCATCAGCAGCAAGTCATAGCGAGCCAGCGCGCCATCGTAGGCCGCGCGCAGACGCCGCACCAGATTCTGTGCCTTTCCATAATAGCGGCCGCGGTGCATCGTGGTCATGTATTGACCCAGCAGCATCGTGTTCTTGAGCGACTCCGATAATTCGTTTGCGCGCGTGCGCCAGCCGCTGTGGAAATCCATCAACGACGTAACGTACAGCCCCGGCCAATTGAAACCATAGCCGTTACCGTGCATCATCTGCACCGTCGCGCCCTCGGACGCGATGGGCAGCCATATGGCGGTGCCCGCCCGATGAAGCGGAATCGACACCGTCTCAACTGACGCGCCGAGGCCCCGGAACCGATCCGCCGCCTCGCGCACTATCGCATCGGACCTGGCCATGGACTGCGGATGCCCAAAGCCCTCCTCCACCACCGCAATCCGGACACCGACCGCTCCGCGGCCCAACGCTTCGCGATAGGGCTTCGCCGCCGCGCCGTACTGGCGCGGATCGAGCCCGTCCGGCCCGGCAAGCACCTCCAGCAGAAGCGCATTGTCCTCGACCGTTGCGGTCATCGGGCCAGTGTGATCGACGGTGAGTTCGATCGGCATGATCCCGGTGTAGGGCACTAACCCCCAGGTCGGCTTCATGCCGTAGACGCCGCAGAATGAGGCGGGAATACGGATCGAGCCTCCCTGGTCGCCGCCGAGCGCCATCTGCACCTCGCCCACGCTTACCAGCGCGCCGCTGCCGGAGGACGAGCCACCAGCGGAATAGCCCTTGCGATGCGGGTTGTGCACCGGCCCGGTTGCGCTGGTGTGGCTACCGCCGGAAAAACAGTAGTACTCGCAAACGGACTTTCCGACGATGGTGCCGCCAGCATCGAGTATGCGCGTGACTACGGTGGCATCGACGTCTGGCGTGTAGCCCTCCAGGGTCGAGGCACCGTTCATCATCGGCACGCCAGCGAGGCAGATATTGTCCTTGAGGGCGACCGTCTTGCCGTTGAGCTTGCCGGATGGCGCGCCCGCAACCGTGGTCTTCACATACCAGGCGTTCAGCGGGTTTTCCTCAGCGCTCGGGCGGCGGCCCGGCGTACGCGGATAGGTGACGGCTGGCACTTCGTCCGGCATCTGATCGACGACGTTGTAGGCGGCGATGCTGCCGACCAGGGCCTCGCGGTGTTTGGCGAGCTCGCTGTCGCTCATGCTGAAACCAAGGTCCTCCGCCAAATCCCGCAGCTGGTCGAGGCTTGGAAGTTTGACGGTTCCGAGCGGCATGGTTGTTCTCCCCGTAATTAGACGGTCCAGGCTACTTCGACGAACTTTGCGACGAGCGTGGGATCGTCGAGGGCGTCTCGAGAGGTCTCACGACGATGCGGCCGCGCTGGATCAGCAGTGCACGATCGGCCATGGCGCAGATGAAGTCCAGATTCTGCTCGACCAAGAGCACGGCCAGACCCAAGCTGACGCGCAGCGCGTTGATCCGCTCCGCCATGGCGGAAACGATGAAGGGTTTGATGTCCTCCGTTGACCGTCGAGCTATCGCCGACGCTGCCAGCCGCACAGGGCCCGTTTGGCATGCGAAATTGGCAGCGTAGAGATCTCAGTTTCACGCAAGCAGATGAGAATCGTGGGCGACAGAGTCCGACGATTAGGCGGTTTCGCATAATGTCAACATGACGGTGGCTGCGGCCGACGCTAACGCAAGATCCACGGCGGCCGTCGTTGGGCTCTTCTCGGCTGTCGTTCGTCGGTTTTGCGGCCTAACCCGCGCCAACAATCAGCCCCCAGCTTCACTCGACCATTCCGGCGAGGCTGTTGAAGACATGCACCACCCAGGCTGCTATTCGACAGCGTCGTCATTGACGAATTCCGGTTCGGGCGATCGACGACCGCAAAGGGCATCGCGCAGGGACCGGAGCTGATAAGCAGGCGCTCGAAAGGGAACGCGCGACGCCAGTAACATTCGTCCTTCACACAAAGATAATGACGACTCTCTCAGATGGTCTAATCGCACGAATGAATGCCGGCTCGGAGGCTGCATCATGTGTGCGCCTGATCGCGGCAACCAGCGCTGGGCCGTGTTCACACTCACTGCTGCAGCCGCCATGCCATACTGCCCGTAGCCGGCTGACCGTGAGGGCACGATCATTGCCGATAAAGGGTGGCTCGGCACGACCTTCGGTCTGGCCAGGGGTCAGCGCGAACATACCCCGAATATGTCGCAAGAGGGCGTGCCCAGGGGCGGGGACCGATGCCGCCACGGATTGCCTCGAGCGGCGGTCTTTCTGAGACCTGATGAGAGGCGCTAGTGGGAATGGCTGGCGCTTCGTTTGCCTGGGCCAGTGATCATCCTCTAACGTCAGGCGGGTGAGCGGTCAGGTTCCGCGAACGGGCCGACACGGTGCGTAGACGGAATAACCAAGACGGACACGTGGCCGACCGGCCGCCTCAAGGACTTTCTCTACTGAATCTTAGCTGTCGTGCACAAGACTGTGTGTCACAGCTACATCCGTGTCCCAACGAGCATCCCGATACCGGCTGTAACTGCCATCGCGATAGCACCCCAGAACGTGACGCGAATGGCCGCCTTTGCCATCGTTGCCCCACCCGCTTTCGCGCCGATCGCACCCAGTACAGCGAGCGAAATCAGCGACACGGCAGCAATGGCCACGGCTACTTCGCTGCGTGGCGCGACCAGCGCGGTTAGGAAGGGTATGGCGGCCCCGACCGCGAACGAGGCGGCCGAGGTTAGTGCCGCCTCTACGGGCCGAGCTGCAATAGCGTCGGAGATACCGAGTTCGTCGCGCGTGTGAGCCGCCAAGGCGTCGTGCGTCATGAGCTGTTCGGCGACTTTCCGAGCAAGTGGTTCCTCGAGACCGCGCGCGACGTAGATACCCGTAAGCTCCCGCAGTTCGCTCTCATGATCGTCTCGCAACTCACGGAGCTCACGTGCGATGTCGGCGGCTTCCGAATCCGATTGGGAGCTAACAGACACGTACTCGCCGGCCGCCATGGACATGGCTCCGGCCACCAGGCCGGCGAGGCCTGCCACGACAATTTCATCCTGGTTTGCCGCGGCACTGGCCACACCGATCATCAGGCTGGCGGTCGAGAGAAGGCCATCGTTTGCGCCCAAGATCGCCGCTCGCAACCAGCCGAGCCGCGTGACGAAATGTCTCTGCGGGGATGCCGTTGCCATCTGGATAGTCTCCGAAAGGGTCAGCACCTCGTCCCGACATTATCCGAGGTCATGGCATCCGCCGAGCCCTGCACTACGCCACCCGTGAGGCGCTGGCGTCACACCCCCTGTTGTCCCGCCAACTCCTCGTGGCCTTGCGCGATGGGACGACCATGCGTCTCGACGCCAAGAAATAAGAACGCAAGCGTGACAAGCAGCATCAATGCGGCGAGCAGCACAAATGCCGGGAACACCGCTTCGCTCGTCGCCTGCGGGGCAATGATGTTGCCGCTGCCGGCTAGAAGGGCCAACGCCAGTGGGCCGATGATCTTGCCGACGCCATTGACTGCCTGGCCGAGGCCCGAAGAGCGCGAGCCAAGTCCGACACCGTACTGTTCCACCGTGTAAGGCGCCAGGTTGGAGAAGCCGCCCTCAACAAAGAACGCCGACGCTGCCGTCAGCAGAATGAACAGCGGAAAGCTGCCAACCAATACGCCGTTGAAGTAGCCAGCAAGGGCGAGGCAAATGGTGGAAATGAACCCGAACATGATGCCCAGCGCCCGCCGGCCCATGGCCGGGGCAAGCAGTGACACAATGATCTTTCCGACCACGCCGCAGCCGGCGACGTAGATGAAATAGCTGGCTGCGCGTGCCGGCGTCACGTGGAGAGCCAGCGCGACGATCGTCGGCCCCCACAGGTAGTAGCCATAGGCCGCACTTGCCGAGCCACCCCAGATCACCACGGTCTGCCAGAACAGACCCGGCTTGTGATAGAGCTCGGCCAGGCTGGCGCGTGGCTGCGTCGTTGGTACAGCCGTCGGCAGTGGTACCTGGTCGCGGGCGAGCCCGAGTTGGCGCGCCGCTTCGTCGCGCGCTTCAGAGAAGCGCCCCTTGGCGGCAAGCCAGCGGACCGACTCCGGAACAAACGCCCAGACGAGAACGCCGAAGATCAAAGCGACGAATCCGGTCATGGCGACGCCGCGCCAGCCGAACTCATGCAGCAGGATTGCGGAGGTGAATGAGGCCAGCAGCGTCCCGGCGCTTGCAAACACGACGAAGAAGCTGGTCATGCCGGTACGCCAGCGTGTCGGGGTTTGCTCGACCACAATCGTCAGGGCCGGCGTGACCCCCGCGGCCAAGCCGAAGCCGACGAAGAATCGCAGGATGGCTAGACCGATCCACGCGGCGGTTGGCAGCAGCCCGATGCAGCCGGCGGCGATGCCGCAGATGAAGGTGCCGGTGACGACCTGCATCTTGCGCCCGAAGCGGTCGCCCAGCGCGCCCCAAATGATCGCGCCGATTATAGCCCCAACGCCGGCGCTGTACAGGATCAGCGCACCCTGGCCATAGGTCAGCTTCCATTCCGGCCCGATCTGCGACATGACGAAGGCGATCAGAAAGAAATCGAAGAAGTCGAGCAGGGTGACTGCACACATGGTGGCGAAGGTCACCCAGTAGCGGGCGTTGAGCGGCGCGTCGTCGTAGAGCGCAAGCAGACTTTCCGAGGTGGCGGCAGACACGTTCTTCCTCCATCCGGCTTATGATGCGATCGGCGCGCGCGCGGCTGCCGGAAGCCGCACACACCTGGTTCAGGCAGCCGGCTCCCGGACCGCCGCAGCGATGGCGGCGATACTTATGGCGATGGCGCGACGCACTGGCCCGAATGGGCTAATCCACGGAGCTGATGTGCTGCGCGCGGCGGACATGCTGCGAACCCCGCCAGCATACTGACCACGTGGCGTGCGATACAAGCGGCCATGGCAGCCATCGGAGGGGTGGCTGCGCCAGAGGCTTACGCTGCCTGTGCCCCGCGCCACGATGCGGCCTATGACCTCGAAGATCTGCCTCCGCAACCTGCACAAGCACTGCGGCGACGAGTTGACGTTGGACAGCACGACGAAGCTTGCGCATTCCTCGAGCGCTCCCCCGCGGAGCTGGTGCATTGCTAACGCTCATGGTGCGGAACCGCGCAATCGCGTTGGGACGCCGGGCGACAATACCGACGAGCACCCACGCGCCATTGTCAGGCGGTTCCGGTTTGATCCGGCGTTCATTTGACTGGCATCAGTGCCGGCCTGCCTCGTCTATGTTACCGAACTCGGCGAGTGCGGGGAAGGGGCGTCCGATCCGTAGGGCGCCGACACCGGAGCCCCCGGCATCAACCGGGTGAAAATCGAACGTGTCAGTGGCAGGTGGAGGGCGAGCGGCCAGGACCATCGACACGTCCCTCGCCCTAGCGTCTCGCTCAAGGATAGGTGAGACCGTATTGCCTCTGCACACCACGACGCTGTTCACTCCAGGGACCTGCGACCAGGCCGACAGCACAGAAGGTAAAACGCATGCTCGACCAAAACCCGCAACACATCCTGACCAGTCTTGAGCTCCTGGCGCCGCTGATGGTCACCGAGGCGCTGCACGTCATCGCGGCCATTCTGATTCTCGTCATTGGTTTCTGGATCGCCGGCAAGGTGCAGGTGCTCGTTGCACGTTCGCTCGGCAAGACGCCGCATTTCGACCCGATGCTGCAAGGCTTCTTCGGCCATATAGCGCGCTATTTCGTCCTGACGCTGGTGCTGCTCGCGGTGCTGGCGCAGTTCGGCATCCAGACAACCAGCCTAGTCGCTGTGGTGGGCGCCGCGAGCCTGGCCATCGGCCTCGCGCTGCAGGGCACCCTGTCGCACCTGGCCGCCGGTGTGATGCTGTTGATCTTCCGGCCGTTCCGCACTGGCCAGCACGTGCAGATTGCCGGCACCGACGGCACCGTGAGGGACCTGTCGCTGTTCTGGACCGAAGTGATCACCGCCGACAACGTGCAGGTGATCATCCCGAACGGCAGTGTCTGGGGCCAGCAGGTGCGCAACTTTAGCACCTATACGCAGCCGACGGCGACGGCGCAGGTGCGTTTCCGTGTTCCAGATGCCGAGCCGTCTGTTGTGCGAAAGAAGATAGAGGACATCGTCAGAGCCAATCCCAACGTCTTGTCAGATCCCGCGCCGAGCGTGATGTTGGATCGCGCGGCCGTGGATAATGCGCTGGAATATGTGGCAACGTTTGCACCGTCAGGAGGCGTGAACGCCGCGCCTGGTGTAAAAAGTGAGATCATCCAGGCGGTGTATGACGACGTCGAAGCAGCGCCGAAAATCGGAACTTAGCGATGTAGCAAACACTGAAGAATCCGTCCGTTTTTTAATCCCGCTCGCCGGCGAATATCGGGTTATCTCCTCGCTCACGGGCATGTTGCGAGCTTGACAATCGCAATCCGACAGGGGACGTTCGGCTGCGTGAACGACCGGTCGGCAATACACCGCCCGGCGAAGTGGGAGGCTGTACAATGCATTTCCGTCCCTTGATGGCGGCGACTGCCCTAGCGCTCGCCATGCCGGTGGCCGCGCTGGCCAAGGAGCCGATCAGGATCGGATTTCCTATTCCGCTTTCTGGCCCGACGGCCGTCTATGGCGAGCCGGTGCTGAAGGGTGCCCAAATGGCAGTCGCGGAGATCAATGCCAACGGAGGCGTGCTTGGCCGCAAGCTCGAACTCCTGCCGCGCGACAGCAAGGCCAGTGCCGACGAAGCCGTGCGGCTCTCGCGCGAACTTATCATCAAGGACAATGTCGACTTTCTTGTCGGCACGCTGACCTCTGCCGAGGCGCCTGCGGTCTCTACCGTCGCCAAGGAGAACAAGATCGTCTTCATCGCGCCAACCTCGAAGAGCACGATCCTGACTGACGCCGAACATATCCACCCCTACATCTTCCGCATTTCGTCGAACACTGACGTCGAAGGCTTAGCGGGCGCCACCGAAATGGCGCGCTTCAAGGACATCAAAACCGTTGCGACCATCGCGCCCGACTATGCCTACGGCCACGACTCGATCAATGCCTTCATCAAGGCGCTGGCCAAGCTGCGTCCGGATATCAAGATCGTCGACAAGGAATGGCCGAAACTGGGTGAAGCTGACTTCACCCCCTTCATCACCGCACAGATGAGCAAGAAGCCGGATGCTGTATATTGCTCGCTGTTTGCCGGCGATTTCATCACCTTCGTCAAGGAGGCCACGCCGCGAGGATATTTCAAGGCGATCGACAATCGAATGGTCGACGGCGCGGAAGTCGGCACCACGGATGAGGCCCAGGCGCTCGGGAAGGACTACCCGTTTGGCATCATCGCCGATTCGTACGATCCGGTGGTCTGGCCCGACAACGAACCGCCTGCGCACAAGAAGTACATCGTCGACCTGAAGAAATTCGCCAACGCGAAATATGCGTCCGGTTGGTCGGTCGTTGGCTATCAGTCAATCTACGCGCTCGCCGACGGCATCAAGAAGGCTGGCGATACCGAGAGTAATGACGTCTCCAAGGCACTTGAGGGCCTGAGCTTTCCGACCCCCGTCGGCGAGCGCACCCTCAGCGTGAAATCGCATGAGACGTTCGCGCCGGAGTATTGGGGCGTGATGGTGAAGGATCCGCGCTATCCATTTGCCATCATTAAGAATCCTGAGATGCTCCCAGCCTCATTTCCGACGAACTGAACACCGCGGAAGCACGGCACGCTACCCGCCAGGCAGCAGCAGTAAGCGCGGGTAGCGGGCGTACAAGAAGGATCGTACGGCGGTGAGCGGCTCGCTTCTCTTTAGCCAGTTTATGGGCGGCTTCACCACCGCGATGTTCCTGTTCCTGATCGCATCAGGGCTGTCGCTGGTGTTTGGAGTCATGCGCGTGATTAACTTCGCGCACGGCTCTTTCTACATGCTGGGCGCCTATCTCGCCTGGCAGGGCGTGACATGGTTCCAGCCACTGCTCGGCAGCTTCTGGCTTGCGACCCTGTTTGCGGCGAGCACGGTCGCGTTGCTGGGCGCGGTTGTTGAACGATTGTTCTTCCGTTCGCTGTATGGCCGCGATGAGCTCTACCAATTGCTGTTCACCTACGCACTGGTGCTCATCCTTGGCGACGCCGCAAAGTTCCTGTGGGGCGTGGGCCAACTCTCAGTTTCCATCCCGCACGGCTTCGGCGGCAGCGTCCACATCTTCGGCACGGCGCAGCCGGTGTATAACCTGCTGGTGATGGGGATCGGGCCAGCCATCGCATTCCTTGGTTGGCTGGTGCTGAACCGAACGTCCGTCGGCCGCATGGTCCGTGCGGCACAAATGGACCGCGAAATGCTTGATGCGCTCGGCACGAACGTTGGTACCATCTATACCGGTATGTTCGTATTAAGCGCTTTTCTGGCCGGACTTTCGGGCGCGCTGGTCACGCCGATCCAAAGCATCGTGCCAGGCATGGATGTGCTGATCATCGTGCAGGCGTTCATCGTCGTGGTGATCGGTGGCATGGGCTCGATTTGGGGTACGTTTTGGGGCTCCGTGATCTACGGCCAGGTGCTGTCATTCGGTATCCTGATCTTTCCCAGCTTCGACTTGTTTTCCGTGTTTGCCCTGATGGCGGTAATTCTGATCATCCGCCCATGGGGCTTGTTCGGACGGCCGCTGACATGATCTCGCGACGCATTCCCTGGACACTGATCGTGTTCCTCGTGGCGGCCACGATCCCCTGGATCGGTTCGCGCTACGATACGTTCCTCGCGGAGCAAATCGCGATCGATGCGTTGTTCGCCGTCAGCCTGAACCTGCTGCTGGGAACTACCGGCCTCGTTTCTTTCGGGCATGTCGCCTATTTCGGCGTCGGCGCCTACGTCTGTGGCATCTTGATGAAGACGTACAATCTGTCGTTCATTATCGCGTTTCCCGCTGCTGGTTTGGTAACTGCGGCGTTTGCGCTCGTGTCTGGATTTTTCTGCGTTCGCCTAATCAGGCTGTATTTCGCCATGTTGACCTTGGCATTCTCGCAGATCGTGTGGGCCATCGCTTACAAATGGGACGCGGTTACCGGCGGCGATCAAGGGTTGCCGGAGATCCCGTTTCCCAATCTCGACTGGATGTCATCCATCCCCTTCCTGGGTGATCTGCGCACCGGAGACCAGTTCTATCTGTTCTCTCTGGCCATCATCGCCATCTGTTTGGCAATTCTGCATC
>JASHQG010000564.1 GCA_030037665.1 Acetobacteraceae bacterium | reverse complement strand
CTCCCCACTGCTGCGCGGCTGAGCCGGCACCGACGTCCCACCCCTCGCGGCAGGGCCTGTTCCGGCCACGACAAAAGGCGGATCACACAAGACGATTGAGCGAGCATGGGCCGCTCGGGCAAAAAAATGGCGGCCCTTGTGGGGCCGCCAAGTTTAGGGAGGAAACGTCCAAGAAAGCAGACAGCGCGGCCAGTGGCCGCATTGCTGCGATGCACAACCTAGTGGATCGGTCATTCGTCTGCAAGCAATTTTTTGCAACGCAGCATTGCGCGGCGTTGCGCTCAGCTCGGCTCAGCGGCGGGCGGCCCGGGCCAGGCGGATCAATTCACGTCTGACGTCGCCGGCGTCGCCCACCGGCGCGGGCCAATGGATCCGGGTCACACGCTCCGCGAGTGCCAGATCAAATCCGTCCACGTCCACCGTCACCATCCGCCACGGGCCGGGGGTGCCGGCGATGGCTGCCAGCGCATCGATGTGATCGGTGTTGCAGTGAGCCATGATATCCGCCTCCGCAGCCGCGATAGCCGCCACGGCAGCAGGATCCGGCACGAGCTCCCCCGCGCGCAACCGCACAGCGCGGGCGAAGCCTCCCACATAGAGCCCGGCCATCGGACGAACCCGCCACAGCGCGAAATCGCCAAAACCCGCATAGAGCGCCGCGTAGGGATGCACGTTCAGGAACCGCGCCTTCAGCGCGGCATCCACCACCGTCTCTGCCACACCGGCCACGCTGACACGCGGGGCGGTCTGCGGGTTGACACCCTCTGCGACGCCACACACCAGGAGCGAACAGCGCGGGTCTGCGCGCAGATGCCGCGTATGTTCCGACAAATCCGACAAAAGCAGCAGGAGCGCCAGATCCGGCGCCGCGGCCGGTGTGACCAGTGACGCGAACGGCTGCCCGGCGGCCGATGTCGCCATCGTCCCCGCACGAGCCGCACGGAGCAGCTTGCGCGCGCTCCAGGCCGGACGTTCGTCGCTCACGCGTCCGCCTCCCCCGGCCGTCGGCCGATCAGCGCGGTTGACACCACGACTTCGCGCAGCCGCCCGTCCGGCGAGACCTGAGCGACCAGCGCTTCGATATCGCGCGCCAGCCGGCCGGCGGCAGCACCGAGCCGCTCGGGCGCGCTGCCGGACCGGGAGAAAGCCCGATCGATGAGCACGGCCGCGGTGACCTCGTGCGGCTCGAACACCGACACGGCTTCGATCGACGAAAACGCCGAATCAAGCAGGACAAACTCATGCGGCAGCCATTCCGGTGAACCGCGGCGCGGGTGGGCGTCGTCGTGTTCCCTGTATGATCTGACCAGTGCGGCGTAGCGCTCCTGCCATTCGTCCGACGGCTCCTTTGCGCCGCGGGCGTCGAACAGCGCTACCGCACCGCCGGGCACCAGCATCTGATCGAGCCGGCGCAGTGTCTGGGCGCGATCCATCCAGTGAAACGACCGCCCCATCGTCGCCAGGCGGAAGCGCCCAAGATCGCCAGGCAGGTCTTCCGAGCTGCCTTGCCGATACGTGATGTTGAGCGCCGTAAATGTCTGCTCTGCGATCCGCAGCATCGCGGGTTCCGGGTCCATGGCCACCACCGCGCCGGCAAGAGGTGCGAACGCGCCCGCGAGCATCCCTGGCCCGCATCCGAGGTCCAGCACGCGTGCCTCGGGGCCGAGGCCGACCAGATCGGTCACGCGCCGGAACAGGCGGCCCGCGTAGGGCTGGCGCCCGGCGAGATAGTGCGGGGCGGCTGACCGGAACCGGCCGACTCCGGGAGCACTCTTTGCCATATTTCGTTCACTCCTCGTCTCCAATGCGCCACAATTCGTCGCCATAATAGCCATCGTAGATCCGAGGGAGCGCGACACATGACCGTACCCCCAAAAGACTCCGTCCCCGCAAAACAGACAATCGCCCTGGTCGACGACGACCGGAACATCTTGACCAGCGTGCAGATGACGCTGGAGCAGGAAGGCTTTCAGGTGCGGACTTATACCGACGGCGAGAGCGCTCTGCAGGGTCTGACCGCAAGGCCGGTCGATCTTGCCGTGTTGGATATCAAGATGCCTCGCATGGATGGAATGGAACTGTTGCAGCGGCTGCGCCAGCGCAGCTCGATGCCGGTGATCTTCCTCACCTCCAAGGATGAGGAAGTGGATGAACTGATGGGCCTGCGCCTTGGCGCCGACGACTACATCACCAAGCCTTTCTCCCAGCGCCTGCTGATCGAGCGCATCCGCGCCTTGCTTCGGCGCAACGAAGCCAGTCGCGCTGAAGGTTCGGGCACCGCACCGGGGGGCGTGATGAGCCGCGGGGATCTGACGCTGGACGAGACGAAGCACCAGTGCATCTGGAAAGGCCAGGACATTCAGCTTACCGTCACCGAGTTTCTGCTGGTGAAGGCGCTGGCGGCGCGGCCAGGCATGGTGAAGAGCCGTGACCAGCTCATCGACGCCGCCTACGGCGAGAATATCTACGTGGACGACCGCACGATCGACAGCCACGTCAAGCGCATCCGCAAGAAGTTCCGCACCGTGGATGACAGTTTCAATCAAGTCGAAACACTTTACGGCATCGGCTATCGCTACAAGGAACACTAATTGCCCGACGGCGGCGGCATTGGCGCTCTGGCGCCTCCAGCGACGACACAGCCCAAGCGGTTCCGGCTGCGCTGGGTCTCGCCGTTGCTGCGCCGGATTCTGCTGGTGAACGTGCTGCCGCTGGTGCTGCTGGTCGCGGCGCTGCTTTATCTTGATCAGTACCAGAACGGGCTGCTTGAGGCGGAGGTTTTGTCGCTACGCGAGCAAGCCAGGATTTTTGCTGGCGCGCTCGGCGAAAGCGCGGTCCGCACCACCAATCCCGCGGACCCGAAGCTGGTCACGGACATTGCGCGTCCGCTCTTGTACCGTCTGACCGACCCGACGCCCGACGCTGACGCCAGGCTGTACGCGCCGGACGGGACAGTGCTAGTCGACTCCCGCCGGCGCCCCGGCCCGGGCGGGGCCATCGACACGGAACCGTTGCCACCGCCGATCCGATACGGCCCCGTGCTGGGTGCGGTCAGCTGGATCTACGACCGTATTATGTCGCTCTTCCCGCACGACCAACCGATCCCGCTCGTCGAGCTCTCGCCGGGCGCCGGCCTGGAGTGGCAGCCGAACGTCAAGGAGGAGCTGCAGCTCAACAGCGCCGGTCAGAGCAGAGAGATGCCGCCTTATATACGGCGCACCAAGGACAACCGGCTGCTGGTGACCGTGGCGGAGCCGGTGCAGCGCGACCGTCATACCGTCGGCATTATCCTGCTGACCCGCGAGGCTCGCGAGGTGGATGCTAGCCTGTTCGCCGTCCGCATCTCGGTCATGGCGCTGTTCGTCCTGGCTCTGGTGCTGACGGTGCTGCTGTCCTGGTACCTGTCACTGACCATTGCCAGGCCGATTCTCCGCCTCGCGGGCGTTGCCGCTGAAATGCGGGAAGGCGAGGGCCGCGCAGGCGGCGTCCCATCGGCGTTGCTGCAGCGCCGCGACGAAGTCGGCGCTCTGGCGACGGCGCTGTCGGACTCCGCACAGGCGCTCTGGACCCGCATGGATGCGATCGAGCGCTTCGCTGCCGACGTGGCACATGAGATCAAGAACCCACTCTCCTCGATCCGCAGCGCGATCGAGACCCTGCGCCGCATCGATGACCCCGTCCGGCAGCGTCAGTTGCTGGCGATCATCACTCAGGACGTGGCACGGCTCGATCGGCTGATCAGCGACGTCAGCGATGCTTCGCGGCTGGATGCCGAATTGTCCCGCATGGCCGCGCAACGGGTGGAGGTGGTGCCGATCCTGAACGCGCTGGCCGAGCTCGATGAGGCAACCCGCGACACCGATAACGATCCGAAATTGCAAGTCGAAGCGGCAGGCTCCGGCCTGGCTGTTTGGGCGGTGGAGGACCGGCTGGTCCAGGTGTTGCGCAACCTGATCGCCAACGCCCAGTCATTCAGCCCGACGCGCGGTCACATCTGGCTGCGGGTCCGGGAGGCGGGCGATATGATCGAGATCGCGGTAGAGGACGAGGGTCCGGGTATCCCGGACGCGAAGCTCGAACACGTCTTCGACCGCTTCTATTCGGAGCGGCCGAAGGGCGAGCGCTTCGGCCAGCATTCCGGCCTCGGCCTGTCAATCAGCCGGCAGATCATCGAGGCGCTGCACGGCCGGATTTCGGCCGAGAACCGCCACGACGCAGACGGCAAGGTTCTGGGGGCGCGGTTCGTGGTACTGCTGCCCAGGAGAAAGTAACTGTTCATCCTGCGCGGTCTGTCCGGGCAAATCCACGCCCTCATGGCCCGCGCGAGCGTCAAGCGACGGACGACGCAGCGGACGGTCTGACCGAGGATGCTTACAGCCCCGCGCGATCCAGACGCAGGATTGCCCGCGCACACGCCTGAGCGCGCGGCACGAGACTGTCCAAGTGCAGGAACTCATCCGGACTGTGTGCCTTGCCGCCAACCGGCCCAACGGCACAGATCGTCGGCGCGCCGACTGCGGCCGTGAAGCCCGAATCCGCGCAGCCGCCGGTGAATTCGCCGTCTGTCTGAAAGCCTGTGTCTGCCGCGGCCTCGACATAGATGTCGAATAGCTTCTTCGCCGTCGGTGTCTGCGTCAGCGGCAGGAACTCGCCGCGAACGGTCAGCTCGGTCTTGGTGCCAGGCACGTAACTCTGCTCGATGATCGCCACGATGTGCGCCATGATGTCATCTTTGTCCGCCGGCCGCACATAACGCAGGTCGATCTGCCCCTCGGCCCAGGGGGCGACCGTATTAACGCTCTGGCCGCCGCCGACCAGGCCGACGTTCAGCGTGATGCCGCGATCTAGATCCGTCAGGGCGTGAATCGCCTGAACCTTGCGGGCCAGCTCCTCGATGGCGCTGATGCCGTCCGTAAACGCACCGCCTGAATGGGCCGCCCTGCCGATGATGCGGAACGCCGAGAACACGCCCCCCTTGCGTCCGGTCACCACGTTGCCCGAAACGCGGCCGGGTTCGCTGTTGAATACGGCGCGGGCGCGGCGCGCTTCGCGCTCGATGACGGCGCGACCTTCCGGGCTGCCGATCTCCTCGTCGCCGGTGAACAGGCCGAGCAGCGGCGCGGGCGACCCGCCGAATTTAGCGAAGGCGGCGAGGATAAAGCAGTTCATCACCAGCCCCGCCTTCATGTCGGCCACACCGGGCCCGTAGGCGATGCCATCCCGGATGGCGAACGGGCGCCGGGTGGTCTCACCATCGGGGAAGACCGTGTCGCGGTGGCCCATCAGCATGATGTGGCCCCCGGCATTGTCACCCGGTCCGTCCCACGGCACCACGGCACGCAGGCAGTCGCCGTGCTGTCGCTGAGAGACGACCTGGACTGGGATGCCCTGCTCGGCCATAAACCGTTGCACCACCGCGCCGACCGCGTCGGTACCCGGCTTGTTATAGCTGCCGCTGTCGATGTCGACCATTTGGCGCAGCAGGGCGACCATGGCGTCCCGCTGGGTCGCGAGCCAGGCGGTGATTTCAGCTTCGTTGCTCATGCCTCTTGTCTCCCGGCGGGCGTGTCGGCGGATGATCAGGCCACGGCCGTACCAAAGCTCTGCCCGCAACGCCAGCCCGCGCCCAGCCGAGAACTCCGCCGGCCGACCGGGCCTGCCGCGGGAGGTAGCAGACCGCGCGCCGCCCCGAGGGGATGTCTCGGCGAGCGTCATCTGCGCGATAACGTGTCCAGATCAGCAGGCGCGGATTCACGGAACGTCCGTTGACGTTTCGGCGATACGTGATTGAACGGCCTGCAAAAACACGTCTGGCTCACCGACAGAGCGGAAGAAGATCTCGCATCACGATAACGGTCTCGCGACAGTAGGCAAAATCAGTTCGCGCAATCAAGGATAACACACCAGAACGTCATTCTGAATTAACGTACTAATAACGGACAATGAACGGTGGGAAATTCCCGAGCGTGGAATCTTTCTTCCCCCGTCAGCGCGGACGAATCATGCGCGCGACGCAAGAAAATTGACACGGTCACCTGAAGGAAGGATCGGGACTCATGCTTCATCCGAGCTGCACCCATCTCGCGAGTGTTGCGGACGCCGGCAAGGTCCGCCTCGGCGGCTTCGCCCCAGCCCTCGGCACCGCGGACACTGGCAAGGTCCGTCTCGGCGGCTTCGCCCCGACCCTGACCACCGCGGACACCGGCAAGGTCCGTCTTGGCGGCTTCGCCCCGACCCTGACCACCGCGGACACCGGCAAGGTCCGTCTCGGCGGCTTCGCCCCGACCCTCGGCACCGCGGACACCGGCAAGGTCCGT
>JASHQG010000068.1 GCA_030037665.1 Acetobacteraceae bacterium | reverse complement strand
GCGCAATGCGCCGAACGCTCCGGCGCGCGGTGCGGCAGTGATGTCTTACCCTACCAGGCCTCCCTTCCCTTCGGTGGTCTTGTCATTCGTGCGCGCTGCTCCGCCTCGTGCTTCTCGAACATCGCCCGCGCGGCAGCTGAACGCTTTTCCGTCAGCTCGTCCCGATGCGCCGTACACCAGTTGAACGATTCCACCCGTGGCACGTTGTCACCCGAAAAATGCGGCATGACGTAACGCGCGTACAATTCGTACGAACGCTTCGTCGCCTCCCAGTCCGCCCAGTTATGCGCCTGCTGCAGCATGATCCCGAACTCGCCCTGCTTGTCGCGCAGCCGCTGGATCAACGCGATCGCATCATCCGGCGTGCCGATCACGCCGAACTTGTTCTCGACGAACCACTCCGCTGGATCCGTACCCGCCGGCGGCAGGAAGCGCGGCTGATTGTTGTTCAGATAGCCAAGATAGCGCTCGAACCCGAATTTGCAGTTCTCGTAAGCCTTGGCGCGCGTCTCCGCGATATGCATTGGTCCGACCAGACGCAACCGCGCGGGATCCATGGTACGTCCGTGCTCGGCCGCGATGTCGCTCGCGATCTTCCAGTTCGCATCAAGTGCGTCATAGCCGAACGGATTGGTCGCCGCGACGCAGATCATGCTGAGATCGTATTTCCCTGCCAGCCGCCCGCCCGACGGCGTCACCGCGCTCACGACCGCCACTTCCGGGTGCGGCTTCGTATAGGGCAGCAGATGCGCCCGCGCGTTGACAAAGGTGTACCAGTCGGACTGTTCCGTTACGATCTCGCCGCGGAAGAACCGCAGAATCACATCCAGCGCCTCGGCCATGCGGTCGCGCTGCGTGTTTGGGTCGATGCCCAGCATCAACGCGTCGGACGCAAGCAGTCCCGGACCTGCTCCGAACATGATTCGGCCGCGCGTCATGTGGTCGAGCTGAATGATGCGGTTCGCGGTCATCAGGGGATTGTGGTATGGCAGCGAGATTACGCCGGTCCCGAGGCGGATCGAGCGCGTGCGCTCCGCCGCGACGGCAATAAACAGTTCGGGCGAACTGATCGTCTCCCAGCCGGCGGAATGGTGTTCGCCAATCCACGCTTCATGGAAGCCGAGCTTGTCGAGCCAGACCATGAGCTCCAGGTCGCGCTCGAGACACTGAGTGGGGTTCTCTTCCATCGGATGGAAGGGCGGCAGGAAGATTCCGTGGCGGAGCTGGATCTGCGACATGTCGGCCCTCGGGGTGAATGTTGGCTGGTACCATACATGCCTCTCCCGATTGCGCGAGGGCCCGCTAGCCCGGCGGTCGCGGTGGCCGGCTGCGCTCTGCCATGGGGATTGTCCGCTGGACAAGGTTCATCGCGTCCTGAATGTCGCTGCTGGCGAGCGCTTGCAGCGCAGCGCTGATGTTTCGGACGGCTGGGTGCTGATCCGGATTGCCCGTTGTGTCGAGCGCAACCGAGCGGGTCAGCAACAGGGTCTCGGCATTTTCCAGCGCTGATTGTGCGCGTCCGGTCTGGTTGGCGGCGAGCGCCGATTGCGCGAGTTGCAGATAATCGACGGCGGTGGCGTTGGGTCCGAGGTCGACCGAGGGCAACGCCGGCGCGATCACAGAGCGCGTGTCCGCGCCGTTGATGTTGCTGGCGCCCCGAGACAGTGGTTCGACGCTGGGCAGGTCGGGCGGCCCGGTCAGGACTTTTCCTGGACCGACCGGAACGCTCTGCGCCAGCGCCGGTGCGGCAGAGAACGCAGCAATCGCCAAAAGCGACATGGCTGAAAGACGCATTTGCAACACCCTCCATTTGGCAAAGGGCCACAATTGCAATGTAGGGTGCCGGTACGCGCATGAAACCTGGGTACCGGCAAGTTGAAACACGCGGCATGGTAGCAACTCTGCTGCGTCAGTGATGCATGTCGCGCGACAATCCGCGGGTGATTGTTTAGCCCAACGACTTTTGACGGTTGGCGATTCTTTCAGTGCCGATCCTGTTGATTCTGTTGTTCATATGCAAGCCGCAGCGACCAAGCGGCGGCGGACATATGGTGATGGACCAGGGCTTACTGCGTTACGGCCGTACTTCAATTGACCTTGGCGCCGCTCGCCGCATCGCCACGGCTCCCCGTCTCAGCTTGACCCCACGCGCGAACCGGTCTCCCATTCCGCGTCAGGAACCCAAGGGAGATACGCCATGCACGACACGGTGATCCGCGGCGGAAGTATTGTTGACGGAACAGGAAAGCCGCGTTTTACCGGCGACGTTGCAATCGATGGCGGTCGCATGTCCCAAGTCGGTGGCAAGGCTGGGCCCGGCAAGCGCGAGATCGACGCGAACGGCCTGCTGGTGACACCGGGCTGGGTTGATGCACACACCCACTACGACGGCCAGGCGACATGGGATTCGGAACTCGCGCCATCGTCATGGCACGGTGTCACCACGATCCTGTTCGGTAACTGTGGCGTCGGCTTCGCGCCGGTGCGCAAGACGGACCATGAATCGCTGATCGGCCTGATGGAGGCGGTCGAGGAAATCCCTGGCATTGCCCTGGCTGACGGACTGAAGTGGAACTGGGAGACGTTTCCCGAATACCTCGATGCGCTGGAACAGATGCCACGCGCGATTGATATCGGCGCACAAATTCCGCATCACCCACTGCGGGTCTATGTGATGGGTGAGCGCGCAATCAATCGCGAGAAGGCCACTGCCGACGACATCGAGGCGATGCGCAAAGCAGTCGAGCAAGGCCTGCGCGCCGGCGCATTTGGGTTCACTACCTCGCGCACGAACTCCCATAAGACACCGACCGGCGAGATGGTGCCGGGGCGCTATTCGGAAGTCGAAGAACTGCTGGGCATCGGCAGTGCGTTCAAGGGCCTCGGCTACGGCGCATTTGGCGTGAATAGCGATTTCGACATTGAAGAAACCGAGCTGGAATGGATGACGAAGCTCGGTCGCGAGACGGGACGCCCGGTGTGGTTCCTGCTAACCGATCGCCCCACCGATCCGGTGCGCTGGCGCCGACTGATCGACGGCGTACACAAGGCGCGCGCGCGTGGCGCAATGGTAACGGCGCAGGTCGCAGGACGTCCGGTTGGCGTGCTGCTCGGGATCGATACGGCGCTGAACCCGTTCTCGATCCGTCCGAGCTACCAGGCGCTGTTGAAACTGTCCGCGGACGAACGCATCCGCCGCCTGCAGGACCCGGCCACACGCACACAGATTTTGTCGGAGGCGCCCTCGCCCGAACTGATCCAGCGGCTGTCGCAATTCCGCCAGCGCATCACCACCAGCTGGCACCGCATGTTTCCGATGGGCGATCCGCCAAACTACGAGCCGCGCGCGGATGAAAGCATCGCGGCGATCGCCTCGCGCACCAACCACACGCCGGATGAGATCGCCTATGACTACCTTGCGGCCGGTGCCGAAAAATTTCTGTTCTTTCCCGTAGTGGGCTACAACGAGGACAACCACGATATCATCCGCACCATGCTAACGGACGACGCGACGATCCTCGGACTGTCGGACGGTGGTGCGCATTGCTCGTCGATCGTTGATGCCAGCGTGCCGAGCTGGATGCTCATTCACTGGGCACGCGACCGCAGCCGCGGCGAGCGGCTGCCGCTGGAGCTGGTCGTGAAGCGGCAGACCAGCGAGACGGCGTCCTTCTTCGGTTTCCACGATCGCGGCGTGCTTGCGAAGGGAAAGAAGGCCGACATCAATATCATCGATTACGAGGCGCTCCGGCTGCACGTGCCGGAAGTGCGCTACGACCTGCCGAAGAACGGACGGCGTTTGGTGCAGCGGGTTGATGGATATCGCGCGACGTTCGTATCGGGCGTGCCGACGTTTGAGAACGGCGAATACACCGGCGCCACGCCAGGCAAGCTGGTAAGGGCGTCGTAGTACACCTCGCGCAGGTCTCTCGCGGCGGCGGCGGAGAAGCGATCGCGAAGTCGGGCGAGGGCTGTGCGTGCCGGCCCTCGCCCGATGCTATACGCCGTGACGACCCGCGTCGCGGGCGGCTGATGCACGCGGTAGAGGCTTTATTCACGGCCATCAGAGCTTCGAAGTTGTTGCGGTTGGACCGGCAGCGCGTCGGCGCCGGAGGGGCCTCTGTGCGATCGCCGAGCGTGACGGTACGGCTGGTGCGGCGCTAGCCTCGTTTATCGCCCTCGACCTTCTGCGCTCAATGGCGAGGATCTACCGCTGCGGCCGCTTGCGGCGCGATGCGAGACGCTCACGCGTCTCGTCGCCGGCGTCGACGAAATCCCGTTTGGCGCAGCTCTGGTCGCCGAAGCCTCCCGCTAGCACCTCACCTTCCGAAACGCGTAACCTCGGCACCACCACGACTGATTCTCGGCAGCCCGGGCGACAAGCGCCAAGAACCGATCGAGGCTGAACCCCGCGAGCACGCGGCCGGCCTCACTTAGGCGTGACGCGGAACAGGCCGCCCGGGTTCGCGGCTTCCAGCAGCCACACCGCGCCGTCGGGCCCCACCGCCACGTCGCGGATGCGGCGGCCGATGTTCCAGCGCTCGGCCAGCCGGGCCGATGCGCCGTTGACGACGATGCGGCTCAGCGACTGGCTTGAGAGGCCCCCGATCAGCACCGAGCCGTTGCCGTCCCACTGCGGGAACATCGCGCCCTTGTAGAACACCATGTTCCCCGGCGCGATCTCCGGCGTCCAATAAAGCACCGGCTTGGCCAGGTCGGGCCGGGTGTCGGGGTTCGGGATCGGCACGCCGTTGTTGTTGACCCCGAAAGAGACCAGCGGCCAGCCGTAATTCTTGCCCGGTTCGATCAGCTTGAGCTCGTCGCCGCCGCGGGGGCCATGCTCGAGCTCCCACAGCCGCCCGTCCGGCGCGAAGGCCAGGCCGATGGCGTTGCGGTGGCCCAGGGACCAGGTCTCGGACGGCGTCAGGTTCGGGCCCGGGAAGGTGAAGGTTCGTACCACCGGCGCGGTCTTGGCAGCGACGGTGTCGCGCGGCGGATCGATGATCGGGAGGCTCCGGGCGCCGGTCTTGCCGGCCCAGGGATTGCCGGGGGCCGGCCTGCCGTCGCGCGTCAGCCTCAGGAGCTTGCCCAGCGGCGAGCTCGGGTCCTGGGAGGGAGTCATACGCTGGCGATCGCCCGAGGTCAGGAACAGGAACCTGTGGTCCGGCGAGAAGGCGACCACCGCGCCGTAATGCCCGCCCTCACCGCCGCCAGGGTCGCGCCAGAGCACCCTCAGCCCCTCGAGGCTGGCCGTGCCCTGGCCGAGCACCAGCCTGGCCCGCGCCAGCGCCAGGCCCGAACCGTGCTCCTCCGGCGCGGCGTAGGTCAGGTAGACTTGATGGTCGGACGCATAGTCGGGCGAGAGGAACACGCCGAGCATGCCGCCCTGCCCCACGGCCCGCACGGTCGGGACGTTGGCCACCGGGGTCTTATGACCGTCCTCGGTCACCAGCCAGATCGGGCCGGGCCGCTCCGTGATCAGCATGCGCCCGTCGGGCAAGAACGCGATTCGCCACGGCTGGTTGAAGCTCGCCACCTGGGTCATGACGAACGGGACCGAGGCCTCCGCGGCCTGGGACCCGACGTTGACCTGCGCTCGAGCGGCCATTGCCGAGAGGATGGCCGCCGCGGCCAGGAACGCCAGTTTCGACGCCATTTTCATTGTCGACCTCGCTCGCTGGTGCTGTCAGCCCTCATTGCGCCGCAGCCGGGATGCGCTCGCCGAGAAAGGGGTTGGGGCTCCTTCCGTGAGTGAGGGTTGTCACAGCAATTCTGCATCACTCGTCGCACAATTCGGCGGCCGCCAGCTGCTGCGCAATCAACATGCACGCCGTGCATAGAAAGCGCTTAACGCGCAACGCAACTTTGAGACCCGAGCGTGCAATCCCTCGTATGCGCCGAGGAGTTCCGCTCGCAGGCAATCCATGAGGCGGCCTGGAGGGCCTACTCGCCCGCCCTACTGCTTCCCGTGGGAGCGGCCCTTTTTCGGCCAGGACGCAAGGCCGTCGCACAGCGCCACAATTATGAACAGCCCGGCGAGAGCCCAGAACCTCATTGCGGGACCCTAGGCGATCCGCGATAGCAACGGCAATGGCGCGCCGGGCGATTGTCACCCTGCTCCTTCCCATTCGAATGGGTCGGTCCTCCACAAACGACCACCGGGCCTTGTCGGCTTTGAACCAACACTCCTGTCGTCAGCCGCCATTCCGGGCGCGCGCTACGTGGATGGCGGCCGGGCGGGCGAGGCCTCAACCGCGCCGGGCATCGGCTTGGCCAGCCTATGGCGCCGCTATAAACTTTTTCGTATAGCGAAGCTGTACAGGCGGCATGGATCCGCGAAATACATTGCTGGCGGTGGCGCTGACGGTCGTCGAACAGGAAGGACAGGCGCAATTCTCCGCTCGGTACGACAGCTATTCTACCGCCGGAGGTGGCGCTTGCGTGGAATCGCTGAGCACTGCTATTTGCGACAGCCATTTTTTCGAGGCTGAAAGAAGCAATGCCAGACACGACGGAGCAGATCCGCGAACTTGCCTATTATCTGTGGGATGCCCGCGGACGGCCGCACGGAGCCGACATCGAGCATTGGGTCGAGGCACAGCGGATTCTGGCGAATGACGCACATGGGCATAGCGACAGCCCGGACGAACCGTCCGCGACGAAGCCGGGCAAAGCGCAGAAGCATAGGAATAAAGCGAAGATAGAGAAGGCTGATCGACAAAAGAACAAGAAGAGAGGCTAAACGTCTAGGCTCGCCTGGCTCAAAGCCGCCTCGCGCCGCCTGTGTGGATTGGCTTCAGGTGCTGCAGTCAAACGTCGATCAAGTTGGCGCCGGATGATCTCAGGCCCGGGCGCGACACACGACGCAATCGGCGCGGCGATGGTCGCCTTCCTTCTGAAGAACGTTTGGCGACCCCGATTCGACCGTGAGTGGACTTCAGGTCGGACCGGTGCAGGCTTATCCCCAGGGTCAGTTGTGGAGTCTACGCGCCCAGGTTGGAGTCTGCGCCCACACGCTGTTCTCGTCCAGCTGCTGCCGCAGCGGGCGGCTTGCCAAGCGTTCATCGACTGTGCACCGGCTGCGGTGGTCGGATCGCAATACCGTTTGAACGTATGCGCCGTCGCGAGGGACTGCGACGGACGGAGCGCGCGGAAGAGCGATTGCGTCATGGTTGTTGTGGCGGAATGTGCTGCCGGAGCTCCGCGCTTTTGAAACGTCACGGCGACATGACGTTCTGTCAGGTCGTTGCGTCGGGCGTCGCCACGGTCAACTGAGCCGCTACAGCACCGATTACTTTTGCGTGACAAAGAGTGCGTAAGGCTGGTGCTCGTGGCACGGCTGCCAGAAAGAGGCGCCCATTTGTTCGATGGCATCCGGCATGGCAAAAAATTTCCTCCATGCCACTGACTTCATTCCGCCGCTGATGGCGGCCCGCTCGAATTCTTCGCTCGCGTACTGGTGTATATTTTCCAGCGTGATCTCGTCACGGCCGGAGGCTCGATCCAGGAACTCCACTCGTATGTTGTTGCTCTCCAGCCTGGCAAAGCACCGGACTACGAAGTCCTGTCCAAATGCGGAGAACAACGGATTGATGACGACGGAGATGAACCGTCCTCCGGGCCCAAGATGGGGTGAGGCGGAGCGGAAGAAGACGGCGATCTCTTCAACCGACGTCGCATAATGCAGCACCAAAACCGACGTTGCAGCATCGAATATTCCGTCGTGAAAAAACGTATGTGGGGTGGCCACCACAAAGGTGGCGTCCAATCCTACACGCGCCTGCGCCTCCGCGATTTGCTGGGGCGACCTGCCGTAACCGACAGCCGTGGCACTGCGTTCCGCCAACAACGACGAAAACGGACCGTCGCCGCAGCCAATTTCCAGGATACGTTTCTTATTCACATCGCCCAGCACCTCTTCAACGGCGGGATCATGCAGCAAGGTCATCACCGCGACCAACTCGGCATCGAGATGGCGCCGGGAAAGAAGGAATTGTCGCGGGCTTACATGATGCGCGTGGTGGAGACCTCACTGGGACGGCTGCAGACCGAGTACATCGACCTTTATCAGTCCCACCGGGATGATCCCGACACACCGATCGAGGAAACACTGTCGGTCTATGACGTGTCGATCAGCGACGGCAAGGCGCGGGAGATTGGCGCGTCGGCATTCAGTGCGGCGCGGCTCAGCGAGGCATTGCGCCTGAGCCGCGTGCACGGGCTGACAATCTCGTCGAGCGCAGGGGCTTCGAGGGCAAGGTCGAAGCGCTTTGCCTGCGGGAGCAGCTCGGTGTCATTCCGTACTACTCACTCGTCAGTCGGTTCCTGACCGGAAAGTACCATGCGGCTGCAGACGCCGACGGCCGCGCGCGCGGATCGCGCGTGGCGAAATATCTGAACGATGCCGGTTTCCGTGTGTTGGCAGCGCTCGATCATGTGGCGAAGCGATGCAATGCGACGCCTGCGCAGATCGCGCTCGCGTGAGTGATGCGACGACCCGGCATTACCGCGCCGATCGCCAGCGCAACCAATCTTGGTCAGTTACGGGAGATCATGCAGGCGCCCGAGATCAAGCTGGACCGCGACGCGATTGCAGAGATCGACCAGGCGAGCGCCTGACGAGGAAAGCGGCTTCCGCGGCACGGCAGGGTCGAGCTACGGGCATCGAGGGTGTCGGGCCGAACGGCGCGAGTGTCCGTGCAACCCGCCCTGACCACCGTCACTGCGCCCCGCGACCGCTCGCGTGCCAGGCGCGGGAAGTATCATGCCCCGGCACGTGGCCATGGAATGCGCCACTCAACCATGACGAAAGGCACGGCGCGCCGGTGCGGGCCGATGTCGTTTGACGTCGGCATGAGGCACTCGCCGTGCGATGGACGCGCCGGATCAGGCGACGGCTTCGGCCTCGATCTCCACCATGAAGCGCGGATCGGCCAGGCCGGAAATAAACAGCAGGGTGGACGCGGGCGCGTGATCGGCGAACACGGTGGCGCGCGCGGCACGGTAGGCCGTCAGCAGCGCGCGATCGGTGAGAAAGGTCGTGATCTTCACCACGTTGTGCACGCTCATTTCGTTGGCCTCCAGCACCGCGCGCAGATTGGCCAACGCCTGGGCGATCTGACCCTCGCCTGTCGTCGGCACAGTGCCGTCCAACGCCATACCGACCTGACCGGAGATCACCAGACGGCGCTCAGCGCCTTGCACGACGATGGCGTGTGAGTAGCCCGTCGGGGTGCGTACGGTCGGCGGATTGCTCGCGGTCATCGCGGTCATGGCTGGTCTCCCCCTTTGTCGAGGACGACTATAGCAAGCCGGCGCGGCGCAGAAACACCGGCGCGGGTGGCACGATGAGCGCACCGGTATCGGCGACGAAACGTGCGAGCTCCTCGCGGCGGAGGATGCACACGGTCTGATATTCCTGGTTGCCGCGTTCGGCGTGGGCCCCAAGGATTGCCGGCCCGTCGAGCCGGCATTGCAGTGCCATGCCGAAGTCAGACACGTGGCTGCCAGGGTGTTCCACGATGCAAAGCGGGCGGGGTGCGTCCACGTCGACCGAGGCCAGACCCAGTTCCTCGCGCAGCTCATCCAGCAATTGGCGATTCAGTGCCACGGTACCGTCGGCGTCGACCGCGTGCCCATCGACGCTGCCGGCGGGCGGCAATTGCCACATGCCGGCCTGATACACCGCACTCGCGTGGCGCCGGGCGATTACCACGCCGTCGAGGCAAGATACCACGCCACACACCGCGAGTGGCCTGAGCCGCAAGGTTTTGAACAACGCAGGACGCTCCATTTGCGCGACGATGCGGCGGAATTCGGCGAGGTGGCCGGCGATCAGATGGGGTGTTATCAGATCGGCGGAGAATACGAGGCCGTTGAACAATGTGCCGGCACCACCCGCGGCGACGCGCGACGCCGCGCGTTGCCATAGGCGTTCTACTTCAGCATCAAGTTCGCGCGACAGTGCGGGCATCGGGCGCACGACACGGACGTGAAAATCTTCCGCCAGGTCATGCACGCGGAGCTGACATACAGACGGGATGCTTTCTATGGGCACCCGTTCGTCATAGCCGGCCTCGTCCTGGCCATCCACGCTGTTTCGTTGTGCCGGCAGGCAATGTCCGGGTGTCCGGTTCGAGCACAGTCGAAAGCCCGATGTCCGGCACGGAGGCTTCAGGTGATGCCGCCTTACAGATAGTGCTCGGCCATCGGCGCAAAGCCGTTGAAACCCTGGCTTGCGTAGGTCGTCACATAAGCGCCCGTGGACAGCACGTGCACGCGGTCGCCGCTCGTCAGCGCCAGGGGCAGGCGGTAGTTTGCCTTCTCGTACAGAATGTCCGCGCCGTCGCAGGTCGGACCCGCGATGGTGACCGGTCCCAACGGACTCCCCTCGTACGGGGTGACGATTCGGTAGCGGATCGCCTCGCCTTCCGTCTCGGCGAACCCACCGAACCGGCCGACGTCCAGGTACACCCACCGCACCGGCTCGTTCGGATCTCGCCGGCTGACCAGCATCACTTCGGCGCTGACGAGCCCGGCGTCGCCGACGATGAAGCGGCCCGGCTCGATCAACATCTCCGGCAGCGCGTTGCCGAAATGCGCAATCATCGCGTGCATGATCGCATCGCCGAACTGGTCGATCTCCGGAACGTCGTCGCGATAGCGCTTGGGGAAGCCGCCGCCCAGATTCATCATACGCAGGTTGACGCCGGCCTCGGTGAGGTCGGTGAACAGCATGGCGACCTTGCCGATGGCGACTTCGTAGGCGCGGGTGGTGGTCTGCTGGCTGCCGACATGAAACGAGAGGCCGTACGGATCCAACCCCAGCTCTCCGGCGCGCAACATCAGCGTGCGGGCGTTCCCCACTGTGGTGCCGAATTTGCGCGACAGCGGCCAGTCCGCGCCCTCGTTCTGCACCAGAATGCGGCAATAGACGCGCGACCCCGGCGCGTGCCTTGCGAGTTTTTCCAGTTCTTCCGCTGAATCGAAGGCGAACAACGACACGCCACGCTCGTAAGCGCGCTGAATCGCGGAGGCCTTCTTGATGGTGTTGCCGAAGCTGATCGCCTCGGGGCGTGCGCCGGCATCGAGACAGGCCGAGATTTCCTCCCAGCTCGCGGCGTCGAAGCCGGAGGCGAGCCCCACGAGGCGCTGCAAAATTCGCAGCGCCGGGTTCGCCTTGACGGCGTAATAAATGCGCGCCAGCGGCAGAGCTCGCTGTAGCGCGCGGAAATTCTCTTCCACGCGGTCCACGTCGAGCACAAGGCACGGCGTTGCCGGCTGGTGCTCAGCAAGGAAACGGGCGATTTTGGGTGTCATCGCACCGCGCCTCCCCCTACCTGAGCGCTCACCTGAGCAAGGCGATGAGCGGAGTTGACGAAACGGTCGAACGAACTAGCGACCAGAGCGATTGCCAGAACGCTTGACGTCGTTGCGTAACCACTGAGGGCCAGAGGCACGTGCGTTGCTGCGTGGGGGCGACATAGGCCCCCGTCACCTCGGGGTGCAATAGGAAATTTGCCTGTGAAGTCAAAAATTCGCGCACCGAGACCAAATTAAGCCGCGGGACGCGGAAGGGGAGAGCAGTTTTGGACACGACGCAGGTCCCTCAGTCCGAGACCCCGCGGCCGCCACGGTTCTCGGGGCAGACCCGCGAGGTGGTACGCGGCGCCTTCCGCGCCAGCATCGCCGACCGCATGACGCTGTCGGCCGCCGGCTGCGCGTTTTACGCGACGCTCGCGTTGTTCCCGGCGATCAGCACGCTGATCTCCATCTATGGCCTCGTGTTCAATCGGGAGGCCGTCGCTTCGCAACTTCATACCGTGGAAGAGGTGCTGCCACCACCGGCGTTCTCGCTGATCCAGGCCCGGGTGCAGGAGCTGGTCACTCAGCCGAACGGCAGCCTCAGCGCCGGGCTGGTGATCAGCACTCTGATCACGTTCTGGAGCGCCGGATCCGGTGTCAAGTCGGTGATCTCAGCGCTGAACCTGGCACTTGGCATCACGGAAATGCGAAGCATCCTGCGCTTCCAGCTCACCGGCTTTGCCATGACCTTCACCGCCATTCTGGTCGCGGTGCTCGCGATCGCCGTCTTAGTGGTGATGCCGGCGGCCATCGCCTTCGTTGGTCTTTCCAACTACAGCGCCTCGCTGATCCATGCCGCCAGCCTCGCGACGCTGGTCGGCATGTTCCTCCTGGCGCTGCTGATGCTATACCGTTTCGGCCCGTCGCGCGCCCCGCCACCGCACCAGCCGATGTTTCCCGGGGCCATCCTTGCCACCGTACTGTGGCTCTCGGCGTCGGCTTTGCTGTCGTTTTATGTGTCGAACATTGCCAGCTTCGGCGTGACATACGGTCCGCTGGGGGCGGTCGTCGGCGTGATGCTGTGGTTCTTCATCTCCGCCTACGCCGTGTTGCTGGGCGCGGAGCTGAACGCGCTTCTGGAGGAGCGTGGCCCGCAGCAGGCCGCCGACCCGGGGCGGTGATCGCCGCTCACCCCGCGTCGGCTGACTGCGCCGCGCAGTGCCGGTCGTTGTTGCTTCCGTCCACCGCCTCCCGCCGGGCGAGAAATGATCGTCGGCGGAACGCCGGTGTCGTGGCACCGGACGAGCATCGCGCACCGATGCTGCAACCGATCGCGGGTCGGCAACGGCGATGGCGCGGCTGGTGGGCCGATCGGTCACTCACCGGCGGCAACAAAAACGAGGCTAGATGGTGCCTCTTGCCGTTTTTGGCGTCACGCTCCGGGCAGCCGAGACGATTACCTGATCAGTCCGGTCAGCGGGCTGCTAGGATCTGCACCCATCCGCCGCGGCATACGCCCGGCCAGGAATGCCAGGCGCCCGGCCTCCACGGCCAGCTTCATCGCCCGGGCCATCCCGATCGGGTCCTTCGCCTGCGCGATTGCTGAATTCAGCAGCACTGCGTCGCAGCCGAGCTCCATGGCGATCGCCGCATCCGACGCCGTGCCCACCCCGGCATCGACCAGAAACGGAACCCTTACCTGCTCCATCATCATGCTCAGCATCGCCGGATTCTGCACACCCAGACCCGAACCGATCGGCGCGCCCAAGGGCATGATGGCGACGCAGCCCAGCTCCTCCAGCCGCTTCGCCGCGAGCGGATCGTCAGCGCAATAGACCATGACCTCGAAGCCGTCCTTGATCAGCGCTTCAGCTGCGTCGAAGGTGCCACGCATGTCGGGGTAGAGCAGGGGCGGCGGCCCGAGCACCTCCAGCTTCACAAGGTTCCACCCACCCGCCTCGCGTGCCAACCGCAGCGTGCGCACGGCCTCGTTCGCCGTGTGGCAGCCGGCTGTGTTCGGCAAGTAGACGATCTTCTTCGGATCGACGAAGTCCTGCAGCATCGGCGCCTTGGGGTCTGACAGATTAACCCGGCGGACCGCGACAGTCACGATTTCTGCGCCGCTCGCCTCGATCGCGGCGGCGGTTTCTTCAAGGTCCTTGTACTTGCCGGTGCCGACGATCAGCCGGGAGTGGAACTGGCGGCCGGCCACCGTCCAGATGTCTTCACGCGGGATTGCGCCATCCATGGCTCAACCTCCTCCGATGAAATGCACGATCTCCAGCGCATCACCGCTGGCAAGCCAGGTCGCGGTATATTGCGAACGTGGCACGATCGCCTCGTTGCACTCGACCGCCACCTTGCGCGCTTCAAGCCCCAACGTCGCGAGCAATCCCGCGATGCTCACGGGGCCATCGAGGGCGCGGCTTTCGCCATTGAGCGTGACGGTGATGACGGTCTGCATGGGCCAAATATGAGCGTGACAGGGACCGTGGGCAAGAAAGCGGGCAACAAAGAGAGCTTACCGATGGTTCACCGACGGGCCGCAGTATTGCATCATCCCCGCGGACGCCGGCGCCGGTCTCCGGGCGAGCCGTCGGGCAGTTTTGTCTCTCCATCCAGAGCAGGGGGATCAGACGAGCCGCCGCCGATTCCGGCGGACCGGCTAATCCACGCCGACGACCGCCCCCAGCGTCTCGCCGATCGCCCGGTTCAGCACCAAGTCGGCGATGCCATCCAGAGCGGTTGGCTGGCGATTGATGATGGCGAGCCCGGCGCCATTGCGTTTGGCCAGTTCCGGAAATCCGGCAGCCGGATACACCACGAGCGATGAGCCAACCACAACGAACAGATCGCAGGCCAGCGTCTCCTGCTCCGCGCGCTGCATGGCCGAGACCGGCATCGACTGGCCGAAGGACACCGTCGCGCTTTTCACATAACCGCCGCACGCACAGCTCGGCACGATGTTGTCGCGCTCAAAATCGACGCGTAATTCTTCGATCTCATAGCGCTGGTCGCATTCCAGGCAGGTGGCGTACGTGGTGTTGCCGTGCAGCTCGATCACCTGTTGCGGCGGGATGTTCGACGCCTGATGCAGGCCGTCAATGTTCTGGGTGATCACCGAGGAGGCCTTCGCGTCATGGATAAGCTGCGCCACCGCGCGGTGGCCGCGGTTGGGGCGTGCGGCTTGCAGGATCGGCTCCATCTCGAAGCGCCGCCGCCACGTCTCGCGGCGGGCCTTTTCCGAGCGCATGAACTCGGAAAAATCGATCGGCACCTGCTTCGTCCAGATGCCGCCGGGACTTCGGAAATCCGGGATGCCGGACTCCGTACTGATGCCGGCGCCGGTGAACACCACGACGCGGCGCGCGTTGCCGATCATGCGGGCAAGAGCGACGATCTCTGGGTCATGTGCCATTGCCGCAGCGTCGCAAATCCCCCTGGTCCCGCCAAGCCCTGGCCACCCGCCGTCATTGACCTGTCACGGCGAGGAGCGGCGTGTCGAAGCAACTTCGTTCATGCGTGAGCGGCGGTGGCTGGCGTCGCTCTATTTCATACACCAAACGAGGTCGTTCGTCGTCGAAGCGGCAAACGCAGGGACCCGTGCGGCTTGAGGAGCCTGAACCGAGTGGCATCGCGCTCCATTTCGGCGCCATGCCGACCCACCGGTGCGCTCGAAGATGGATACCGCGCGATTCGACGCACCGAGCAGTCGAGCCGCGGCAGCTTTCTTCGACAAAGGCAAATCCCTGTCACATCATCTATATCGGATGCGCGAACCGGGCCCGAGCCGATGATGTCGTGCGGTTCTGGCCGCATTCGCGCTCATCCCCAATGCCGGCATGGCGGGTCGGCGGCTGCCGCACGAAGAAAACGCACAGTGACAGCGGAGGCACTATATCATGCCAATATGGTCCGCGAGCTGCGCCGCGCTATAGATCTCGCCAAAGCTGTCAGGGTTTTCCGGTAGCATCTGTGCGTTCCATGCGTCCCAGTCCGCGATGAGCCGGTCCGTGATGTCGCGGCGGCGTTCCAGCAAGTTGGCGCGTTCGCGCGGATCGTCGACAACCTGGAACAGATAGGCGTTGTCGCGGATTTTCAGATACTTGAAATCGCCGTCGCGCACCGCGCGCTGGGCGTTGGTCCTGTATCGCCAGAACAACCTGCGCGGGACAGGGGCGGACTCGCGCGTGAGCATTGGCAGCAAGTTGATTCCGTCAGGCGGATACGCCGGGTCCGGAATTGTTCCCGCGGCCGCCAACAGTGTCGGAAACCAGTCCATCGTCATCGCCACCTGTGGGTTGACCTGACCGGCCGGAATGCACGCCGGCCAGCA
>JASHQG010000067.1 GCA_030037665.1 Acetobacteraceae bacterium | reverse complement strand
TGCCGTGTCACCGCGCTGATCTCCGCCGCGCCATGACGCTGTCGCAGCTCGGTGAACAGCACGCCACGCTCGATCGACGCGAGCTGCCGGTCGTCGCCGGCGAGAATCACCTTTGCGCCGGCCTGCCGCGCGGCGGCCAGCAGCTCGCCCGTGTTGCGGGCGTCCAGCATTGCCGCCTCGTCCACCACCAGCACGGTTCGAGCGTTCCACGCTGGACCAGAATGGTCACCTGGTCGGGAAAGGCGATTTTGCCGCATAAGCCAACCAGGTTTTTCGCAACCTCGGCGTTGCCCTGCAAGCTGTTGGCTGTTCGCCCGGCAACCTAGTCAAGCTGACGGTCTTTCTCAGGGACATGGCCAGCCTCTCTGCGTATCGAGACGCCCGGAATCGATTCTTCGCTTCCGTCACACCGCCAGCTGCACCGGCCGTGACGCTGGTCGAGGTATCGAAACTGTACGGCCCGGATTTTCTACTCGAGATCGAGGCTATGGCGGCCGCATGAATTCAGGGGACTGATTTACCGCCAACGAACCTCTCCGCATGCGTTGTCTGCGGCTTGCCGCCGCGCTCATGCTATACGCGACTGCCGCTTGCGCTGACTCGGTCGCCGATCCGCGCAACCGCTTTCCTACTGTTACCCGGTTGCGGCGCCGATTGGTGACCGCTCACCACCGAAGCGGCTGGTAGTCGTCTGGCTGGAATTCGTGAGCCGGTGAGGGTTGCTGCCGGGCGGATATGCGATTCTATCCGTCTCACGGATCCGCGAAGAGCTCGTCCACGCTGGCGAACGGGCACTCGGTCCGTGGTGGCAACGGCGGCTGGCCGTCATATTGCTCTGGCATGATCCGCAGTGCCTTCGCATAGAGGCTGGCGAGATCAATCTTTTGGCGCATTGACGGGGCGTACGCTTCCGCCGCGTCAAGCCGCTCACGCTTCGCCTCGGAGCGCCAATGCGGCACGTCTCGCGCGAGCGGCCACACCTCGGCCTTGAGATCGTGCAGGAACGCCTGGAGGATGTGTGAGCGCACCGCGCTCAACTGGCTGCGGCCCACGCTCTCAATTTCCTCGGCTACGTTCGGCCAATCGATGTCTGCGTCGTTTACGACCTGGCCGGCGGCGCGACGGCGCAGCAGCTCGGCCTGGTGTTCCGACCACGCAAGGACGTCGGTTTCGTAGAGGTCGCCCATGCCCGCTTCATACCACGGCGTTGGCACTCGTCGACACTCGGGGCGGGCGTTCCATCGGTCGGATCAACTGATCGGCGAGCTTGCCCGCCGCGCGTGTTGGTGCAGGTATCTCGACTAGCAAGCACCAGGTGGTGCTTGCTTGCCTCGCGCACGCAAGCGCATGCCCCGCACGGGCGGAAAGGTTAAACGGCCTGCCCGGTCAAGAGTGTAGAATCCGTGTAGCATTCTGGCGGCTGACCAAGAGTCGGTCAGCTGAACTCGAAATGAAGATCCTGCAAGACATTGAATTCATTGCGAATTTTGGTGGGCGCACAAGGACTCGAACCTTGGACCCGCTGATTAAGAGTCAGCTGCTCTACCAACTGAGCTATGCGCCCCCACGGGGACACCGGCCAAGCCCCGATCCCCGCGCAGGGCGCGCGCTATAGCAAGCCCGGCCGAAGGAGGCAATCGACCCCTGCCCCCTTACCCGCCCGCCAGAATTGCGTCCGCCACCTTCTCTGCCGTCATGAGCACCGGAAAATTCGTGTTCGCACACGGCACCACCGGGAAGATCGAGGCGTCCGTCACCCGCAACCCGTCGACGCCGCGTACGCGCCCCGCGGGGTTGGTCACCGCCATCGGATCCTCGTCCGCCCCCATGCGGCAGGTGCATGACGCGTGCCACACGCCCACGGCCGCCTTGCGCACAAACGCCTCCAACTGCTCGTCATCGCGCATCAGCCCCTCGAGCGTGAAGCCTTCCATGACCAGGTTGCGGATGAGGTAGCTGCGCAGCACCGCCGGCCCATCAAGCAGCTTCGCAAGTGCATCGGTGAGGTACTTGTTCTTCTTGCTCACCAGCCCGACCTGACGGACCTTGTCGCTGTAGCTGGCGGGGAACGGATCGGTGGTCACTGCTTGCATCGTCGGCGTCAGGTGCATCGCGCCGAATCGGCGCACGCCGTCCATCATCCGCTCCAGGTCGCGCTGGTCCGAGAGAAGGTTGAAGTCCACCACCGGTTCGTCGCGCCAGTTCGGTGACGCGAGCTTCACTTCTCCCGTCTCCGAATAAGTCTTGTAGACCGTAATGATGAATGAGCCGATTTGTTCTCCGACTGCATGCCAGGACGTCTTGTTGGTGACAACAGTGAACATATCACCGGAGGGGATTCCTGGCAGTCCTGAAGAATAGCGCAGCGCGGTGTAAATGTGTCGCCGCGAGTAGTCATGAATGATCCGCGCGTGCGGCTTGATGAACGCAGCGACCGCGACCGCCGGATGGTCCTGAAGCCGCTGACCCACGCCCGGCACTGCGGCACGCACCTCGATTCCCATGTCGCGCAGATGTCCGGCTGGTCCGATGCCCGCACGCAACAGATGTGCCGGGGAATGGATCGCGCCGGATGACAGGATGATCTCGCCGCCACGGAATTCGGTCTCGCGCCCGCTCACGATCGCCTTCACGCCCACACAGCGCAGCCCATCGAACACCAGCGAGGCCACCTGCGTGTCAGTGGAGATCGTCAGGTTCTCACGCAGGCGGGTGCCAGGATCGAGATAACCGATCGCCGCCGAGACGCGCCGTTCATAAACATTCGAAATGGTGATCGGGAAATACCCGTCCTCGAATTCTGCGTTTTGGTCGATCAGAAACCTGTAGCCCGCCGCCTTGAACGTTTCCGACGCCGCCTTGGCGTGTTCTGGCCATAGATCCGGGAAAATACGGCGCACCGGAATGCGGCCCTCGTTGCCGTGCCACGGACCATCGAAATCCATGTCGCGCTCGACCTTCTTGAAGAAGGGCAGCACGCTTTCCCAGCTCCAGCCGCGAGCCCCGCGCTCCTCCCATTCATCGTAATCGGTCGGTGCGCCGCGGTTGGCAAGCTGTCCGTTGATCGACGATCCTCCACCCAGGATGCGCGCCTGCTCATAGGTGCGCAGCTTGGGACGCGATTCGTCGGGACGGTTATGTGGGATGACCTCGGTGGTGACCTTGAGCTGGTTCCACGTATAGGCCGGGTTCAGATAAGCGGTGCCCGGATAGGAATCGAGAACCGCCGCCGGCACCTTGCCATGCGGCGTATCCTGTCCCGCCTCCAGCAGAAGCACCTTGTTGGCACTGCGCGCCGACAGGCGGTTGGCCAACACCGAGCCAGCGGAACCGCCGCCCACGATGATGTAGTCAAACGTAGTCTCAGTCACAGGTGATTTCCCCCTCCGCTTGAGGGAGGGGGCCGATAGGGACGTGCATGTCGCGACGACCCCTCCCCCTAACCCACTCCCTTAAGGGGAGGGAGCATAACAGCACCGGTCATCGTGTCTCCGTGTGATACGTTTTCGACACGACTTTCCACCCGTCCCTCAACTTCACCAGCGTCAGATAATCGGTGAAATACCGCGGCGGGATCTGGCAGTGCACCTTGGCGAACGCGGTGTGCGGACCGGCGCGGTCGATCTGCACCACCCAGTCTCGCCGCGGCAGGTCGCGGCTCTGCGCCGACGGCCGCCCCTTCACCAGCGCGAACCATTGTTCCTGCGACATGTCCTCGAGCTTGCCGTCCTCGGCACTGAACAGGTGCGCGACGGGATGGAAGGCGCGCGCAAGCTTGGACGTGTTACCTTCATAGAGGCCGTCGAAATAGGTCTGCAGCACTTGCTCAATGTCGTGCAGATCAGATGACATCGGGCTCCCTCCCCCATCGCGTCATCGCGAGTCTCCGAAGGTCTGGTAACGACGTCAGCACCCCAGCTTCGTGGCCAAATCCTCGATATCCGTCGCCACCACGTCCCAATCCTGCTCCGCTGCGTAATCGCGCTTCTGGTGCGGCCCGTACTCGGTCGGACGCGGAAAGAACGCGGTCATCAGCCCGCATTTCCGTGCACTTCCCAGGTCACCATTATGCGCCGCCGCCATCATGACCTGTCCAGGCTCGAGGTCCAGTATCTCGGCCACGCCGAGATACGTTTCCGGATCAGGCTTGAAATGCCGAAACATGTCCGAGCCGAACACCACGTCCCACGGCAGTCCGGCGAATTTCGCCATGTTGGTCAGCAGCGCCACGTTGCCGTTCGACAGCGGACCGATGATGAACTTCCGCTTCAGCCGCGTCAGACCCGGCACCGAATCAGGCCAGCCGTACAGCCGATGCCAGCCCAGGTTGATATGGCGCAAATCCGCCTCGCTGAGGCCCTTGATGCCAAACTCCGCCACCAGGCGGTCGAGTGACATCCGGTGCAGTGCGTCGAGCTTCATCCATGGCAGCTCGCCACTGCGTACCCGTTGCATCGACGGCCGGTACGCCGCGCGCCACGCATCCACCAGTGCGGCCCAGTCGCCCTCGATGCCGCGCGCCCGCCCGAACGCCGTCAGCTCGGTAGACAGGCTGCCGCGCCAATCTACTACCGTGCCAAACGTATCGAACACGATCGCCACCGGCTGGTTTGCTGCCATCGTCCGTTCCTCCCCCTGCGCGTGCAGCGAACCGCCCGGCGGCGGGGAGGTCAAGCAGCGCGCCGTCACCGAACCTTCACTGAAACGCAATCCTCGCGATACATCCCCCTTCTACCCCTCGGGCTAACCGTCCGGCCGACAGCCCCGGGGAGAGCAATTTGATGGCACGTGCCCATTCCTTCACCGAACTCGACGAGCAGCCGTTCACACGCTTTCACTGGCTCGCCCTATTCACCACCGGCATGGGCGTGTTCACCGACGGCTACGACCTCTCATCGGTTGGCCTGGTTCTGCCGCTCGTCCTCGCGTCGTTCGGTGTCGCCAAAATCACCGGCCTGGAGAGCGGCCTGCTCGCTGGCTCAGCATTGGTCGGAGCGGGCATCGGTGCGCTGATATTCGGCGCGCTGGCGCAAAACGGACGCAAAAAATACTACGGCATGGACGTCACGTTGATGGCGATCATGGCGCTCGCGCAGGCCTTCGCCCCCAACCTGTGGAGCCTGATCGGCATCCGCTTCATCCTCGGGGTTGGCATTGGCGCCGACTACGTGCTGTCGCCCACGATCATGGCCGAGCATGCCAACCGCCGTGACCGAGGCAAGAAAATCGCCCTCGGCTTCGGGGTGATGTGGCCGACCGGAGCCGCGGTTGCAGCACTGGTGTTGCTGTTGCTTGGCACGCTAGGCGTCGCCCCCGATATGCAATGGCGCGTTGTGCTTGCGTTCGGATTCGTCCCCGCCGTGTCAGTGCTCTATCTGCGCCGCAAGATGCCGGAGACCGCACGCTACCTTGCCCGCCTCGCCGGCGACAAAACAAACGCCAGTGCGGTCGTCCGGCAGATCGCCGGCACTGAGCCGGAAACCGCTCCGTTGCTGGATCGCCGCGCCTGGGGCGAGGTGTTTGCCAAGCACGCCCGCCCGATCTTCGGCGCCGCGCTGCTCTGGCTGATATTCGATATCGTCGTCTATTCCGGGATCCTGTTCGGGCCATCGCTGATCGCCAAGGGCCTTGGACTGGCGCCCACGACATTCTCGCTGATCACGTCGTTTGTGTTTGTTATTCCAGGCGCACTGATCGGCGTCGCGCTGATCGACAAGATCGGTCGGAAGCAGTTGCAGGTGGCTGGCTTCATCGGTGCGGCGATTATGCTTGCCCTGTTCGCCTGGCAGCGCGACCAGGTGGTGTCCGCGCCGGCATTCGGCATGATCCTGTTCGGCCTCTACAGCGTTTTCATCACAGCCGGTCCTTCGATGGTCGCTGGCGCAGGTATCCTCGGCGTCGAGCTCGCCCCGACGCGGATTCGCACGATCGGCCAGTCGATCACAGTGGTCGGCGGACGCATCGGCGCCTCCATCAGCGCCTTCCTGTTCCCGCTGTTCTTCGGTACTCTGGGCGAGACTGGCGTCATCGCGTTGCTCGCCGCTCTGTCGGTGCTCGGCGCCATCTGCACGATGTTCGTGATCCCGGAAACCGCGCAGCGCTCGCTGGAAGATATCAACGCCGACGCAGAGGCGGATCTCCTCCAAGCGGTTGGTACTGCGGACTGACCGCGACAGTTCGTTACAATTCGACGGAGCGTTCGTACCCATTCCGTCAATTCTTTACCTGGCCTTTGCCTTTGCCCGAACACCGCCGCACCAACCGGCAGCTTGCGGGGCACACGGCAGGCGCGTGCCGTCCGGACAGGACGGCCGGCGATCGACGACGTTACCCCGATCGGTGACGTGGCACGCCCAGGCGGACGCGGCCACGTCGAAGGGGTAAATCGCACGGCGGTCAGGTCATTCGAAACGATCAAGCGCCGGGTACGTCACCCCTGTTGTCTGACGGACGACGTCGTGGCGGCTGTTGTCTGACGGACGACGTCGTCGCGGCAGACAGCGTTCCGGCCATGCGCGACCGCCTGGACCAGCCGTGGGAACGCGAGCCGGGACGTCAGGGGGCACCGACTTGACCTTGCGGTGATCCGGGACTCGGCGGTCGACCGGGGCGACGACGGCCTGCCGCCGTCCACAACGAACCGATTCGCACGGCCACGGTTGAGCGCCGCGTCCCACGTCAGGAGGCATTGGCGGCGCCGGCCTCTGCGATCGGCTGGCGCCTTGGAGCGCGCCAGCTCATGCATTGTTGACATCACACTTGGCGATACCGTGGTGTCACGCTAGAAAAGCAGCGGCAAGCCGCTGGGCTGCCGCGATTCAACGGAAAGAGCACCGCTATGCCTACTTCCCGTCGTTGGGCCCTTCTCGGCCTGCTGTCCCTCGGTCTTGCGGCCTGCGGCGAGACCCGTGGCAACAATCAGGACCCCGACTCTCCCGACTACTCGGGCGAGGCGGGCGCGAACATGAACGCGATGGGCAGCCTGACCGGCGGCGATAACACATTCCAGTTCGGCATCAACCACCAACCGAAGAACGACAGTGCCGCTGGCGGCGGCGGCGGCGGCGGGCTTGGCGTCAACGCCTATCTGTGGCGCGGCGCACTGGATACGCTCAGCTTCATGCCGTTGGCCTCGGCCGATCCGTTTGGCGGTGTCATCATCACCGACTGGTACTCGCCGCCGTCGGTCACCAATGAGCGCTTCAAGGCAACCGCGTACATCCTGGGCCGACAGTTGACCAGTGACGGTGTCCGCGTCGCTATTTACCGCCAGGTGATGCAGGACGGACAGTGGGTCGACGCGCCGGTCAGCGCAATGACCGTCGGCGAGATCGAGAACAAAGTGCTGGCGCGGGCCCGTCAGTTGCGAGCGGCGTCGCAGGCCAGCAGCTGACCGAGGCCTGCCAGACCCGTTGAGCACCCGCGTCGTGGTGCTGTTACAGAGAGTGTCAGCTAGGCGCGCCGCGGGGTTGTTTGATTCCGAGGCCGAGCCGTCGGGCAGCACGCTGGCACAAGACGCGGGCACTTCTGACGGCGCCACCTGGCTCGCGAAGATCGAAGCCCGCGACGGTCGGCGTGCCAAGGCGGTCGCGCGCTGGAGGTCGTGACGCACGAGCTCTCCTGAGACCGCGGAGCAAAGCCCCGATTCCTCACCGCACGTCGGCGCAGGAGGAGGTTTTCGTCCAGAGGGGGCGGCCCACAGGCCGGCTGGGCACCCGCAACGACGTACGGCTCAATCGCCGCTGCAGAATCCCCGCACGATATCGTTATGCAGCATGGCGATGTCGCGTTGTATCCAATCGAGGAACGGCGACAACCCGCGCGCAAGCAGTCCATCCACCGCGGTATGCGTAAGCGACGTGTTCAGATCATCCACGCGTTCCAGCGCCGCGCTGCCGCCGCGCAGGTGGTAGCGCAGCCGTAATTGCGTCAGATGCCATTCAAGTTGCGCCAGGTTCAGCCTGATCGACCGGGGGAACGCGGTGTTCGCCAGCAGGAATCCGGCGACCTCGCGCGCCCGGTAGCCGTGCGGGTACTCGCGTCGGTAAGCGTGATAGCCGGCCGCTGCGCGCAGCAGCGTATGCCATTCGCCGGCGTCGATAGCGGCATCGTCCCTCTTTTCCGGCGCCAACCCGTTGAAGCGCGTATCCAGCAAACGCGTCGTCTGATCGGCACGCTCCAGGTAGCGGCCGATCATGTAGAAATGCCAGCACTGGTCGCGATAAAATGTACCTTCGGTGACTCCCGCGTGCGCCTGTGCGCCGTCCTTCAGCGTGGTGCAGACGGATGACAGGTGCTCTGGCGCCAAGTCGGCTTCGGTCAGGGCACGGATCTGGCCATGAAACACATTGAGCTGCAGCCACATCTCGGTGGAGATTAGTGCACGCAGCGTGCGTGCATTCTCGCGTGCCGCCGTGATCGCTGCCTGCACTGACGTCGGGTTGTCAGAATCGAGCAGGTAGAAGCGCGCGACACTGTCGTGTCCGGCCGTATCATAACGGTCGAAGAATGCGCCGACATCGCCGTTGATTCGCAGCAACAACAGCCAGTCACTGTCTTCATCGGCGAAAGTTTTGGTCACATCGAGCAACCGTGCAAGGTTTTCGATTCGCTCCATGTAACGTGCGAGCCAGATGGCACTTGCCGCGTGTCGCGCGATCAAGTGGATGCTGCCACTACTCGACAGAGTTTCGCTCATGCCAGCACCCAGGTGTCCTTCGATCCGCCACCTTGCGATGAGTTGACCACCAATGTACCGGCGCGCAGTGCAACGCGGGTCAGGCCGCCGGGAAGCACCCACGTGTCGCGTCCGGTCACGGCGAAGGGACGCAGATCGACGTGGCGTGGCGCCACGCCGTCTTCAGTCAGCGTAGGCGAAACAGAAAGATTCAGCGTCGGTTGGCTGATGTAGTTGGAAGGATCCGCGCGAAGCCGCGCACGAAATTCTTCTAACTGAGCCTGCGACGCGTGCGGCCCAATCAGCAATCCGTAGCCGCCCGACTCAGCGACCGGCTTCACCACGAGTTCCGACAGATGATCCAGAGTGTAGGCCAGCGCGTCAGGTTCCGCGCAGATCCGCGTATCAACGTTCGGCAAAATCGGCTCTTCCGACAGGTAATAGCGGATGAGCCGCGGCATATACGCATACACCGCCTTGTCGTCCGCCACGCCGGTTCCCACCGCGTTGGCGATTGCCACGTTGCCGCGGCGCCACGCCTCGACGATCCCGCGCACGCCAAGCTGGCTGTCGGGCCGGAACACGTCGGGATCGAGGAAGTCATCGTTCAGCCGCCGGTAGATCGTGTGCACCGCCGCGAGCCCGGCGGTCGTGCGCATGAACACGCGGTGATTTTCCACCACCAGGTCCTGGCCCTCCACCAGCGGGATGCCCATTTCACGCGCCAGGAACACATGCTCGAAGTACGCAGAATTAAAGATGCCAGGTGACAGCAGAACGACCTGCGGATTAGTAATGGCCTGCGGCGCGATTTCTGTCAGTGCGTGATGCAGCCGCAGGCCATAGTCATCGACGCTGCGCACATGCAATCCCGCCATCACGTCGGACAACACACGCAAGGTCATGTGGCGGTTTTCCACCACATAGGCGACGCCGGAGGGCGTGCGTGCGTTGTCCTCAAGAACCATGAAGCGTCCGGTCTCGTCGCGCACGATGTCAACACCGCAGACATGCACGTAGGTGTTGAAAGGTATGTCGAAGTCCACCATGGTCGGGGAAAAGCCGGCATTGCCCAGCACCAGTTCTTTCGGAACGATGCCGTCGGCCAGCACTTTCTGTCCGTGGTATATGTCGTGCAGGAACATGTTGAGAGCGCGAACGCGCTGGATCACGCCAGTTTCGATCTGCTGCCATTCGTCGGCGGTGATGACGCGGGGAATCAGGTCGAACGGCAGGATGCGATCGATCGCGGTGGCGTCGGAATAGACGGTAAAGGTGATGCCGCGTTCCAGGAGGTCGCGTTCGGCATCGGCGGCGCGGTTGCGCAGGCCGGGAATCGGCAGCTGTTCGAAGCGCGAGCGGAGCAGGGAAAGGGCGGGGTGGGAGGGCAGGCCCGGTCGGAGCATCTCGCAGAAGAAGCCACTGGGGTCGTACTCCTGCAGAACGCAACGGATGTCGTGCGCGGTGGTGGTTTGGACCTGGGTCTGGACGACGGCCGCCATGGGTGTTCCTTGCTGCATCGCAGCATGCTAGGCGCAGAACCGTTTCGGATGGAAGAGCTCTGCATCGCCGACATATCCCCATTGCCTTTGACGGATGGGCCGGCAGCGAGTGCCCGGTCGGGGCAGCTGCGCCTTGCGGACGCCGCTCCCCCAGCCTTGGTCCGCTTCGCGGCCCAGGCTCTCGCGGGACGGGAGGTGGCGGGAGCATGATGCTGGCGACCATCGCCGCCCTCCTCTGCGTGGTCGGCCTCGCGCAGGCGCTGGCTGGCGCAGCGCTGGTGGCGCGGTTCAGCGCCGGTGGCCCACGCGAAACCCGCAGTTCCGCCCGCCCGGCCGTCACCGTCCTGAAACCGCTGCACGGCGACGAACCGTTGCTGGAACAGGCGCTCGCCAGTTTGTGCGTGCAGGACTACCCGGAGTACCAGGTCGTGTTCGGCGTGCACGATCGAACCGATCCAGCGCTCGAGGCCGTCCGGCGCCTACAGGCCCGGTTCCCCACGACCGACGTCGCGGTCGTCTGCAACGCCGCATCGCACGGCGCCAATAATAAAATTAGCAACCTGATCAACATGCTGCCAGCGGCCAAACACGACGTGCTCGCGATTGCCGATTCGGATTTGCATGTGGCCCCTGACTACCTGGCCCATCTCGCGGACACGCTGGCCGAACCGGGCACCGGCCTCGTCACCACGATTTATGCTGGCCTCCCGGCGACCGGGCGACTCGCGGCCCGGCTCGCCACCATGCAGATCACCCATATCTTTCTGCCGGGCGCCTTGCTCGCCCGTGCCACGGGCCGTCAGGATTGCCTGGGCGCGACAATGGCACTGCGACGCGACACGCTGGCACGCATTGGCGGTTTCCAGGCATTGGCGGATCACCTGGCCGACGACCAGGTGCTGGGCCGCCGCGTGCAGGCGCTGGGTCTGGCGGTGCGCCTCGCCCACACTGTGCCGGCCACGACGGTGCCCGAAACCACGATCGCGGCGGTCTGGCGCCACGAACTGCGCTGGGCCCGCACCATACGCGCACTTGTTCCGGGGCCCTTCGCTGCTTCGATCCTGCAATATCCTTTGTTCTGGGCGCTGCTCTCGTTTCCGCTGTCGCTGGGCGCGGCCTGGTCGTGTGGCCTGTTCCTGCTTGCCTGGGTGGTCCGCTCTGGCGCGGCGCTTTGGGTGGACCGCGCACTGGCACGATTGCTTTCCGGCATACCGGATGACCCGCACGCGACCCGAGCCTCGACATGCCCCTGCCCGATCTGGCTTTTCCCGCTGCGCGAACTGATCTCCGTCGTGGTGATGCTGGCCAGCTACGCCAGCCGGCGGGTGGAGTGGCGCGGCCACGTCATGACCGCCGACACGCCCAGCCAGTCGCCGCAGTTTCCGCTCGGCAACCCGCCCCGCCGCTGAGCAAGTGGTCGGGAAACCGCATTTTGGCTCGCCGGGCCTGTCCCGTCGGCCGACCGGTCGTCGCAGCAGATCGCGCCCCAGTTTCGCTGTTCGCAAAACCGCTCCGCCACAGAACCCACGCCAGTCTCCGATGCAGGTTGCCGCGGCGGTATGGAGACGAGCGCCGCGCCCACTCTTCTCCCTCCCGTGAGGTGGCACGCACGCACACTTCGCCGTCGTGCGTGACGCACCGGCGCACGAACCGCCCCCACCCTCGGGCGCCCTGCCCCAGGGCCCGAAGAGACTGAGGGGCTTGCAATCGTGACGCCGGTCTGGCTTTTCACGGAGCGCGACCTGATATCTGTGGCAGTGATGCCTGGAAGCTACGCCGGCGGACCGGTCGACTGGCAGCGACGCCATGACGGCCAACATGCCCGGCCCATCAGAGGGATTGCGCCGCGACGATGAAGACCTTGTTCCTGCACCCGCCCTCTTTCGACGGCTTCGACGGCGGCGCCGGGTCCCGCTATCAGGCGCGACGGGAGATCCGAAGCTTCTGGTATCCAACCTGGCTCGCCCAGCCGGCCGCCCTGGTGCCCGGCAGCAAGCTGATCGATGCCCCGCCGGCGCGCCTTGACCTCGATGCGGTGACCCGCCACGCACGCGATTACGAGTTGTGCATCATCCACACCTCCACGCCCTCCTTTGCCTCCGACGTCAAGGTCGCCGCAGCGCTGAAAGAGGTGAACCCGTCGCTAAAAATCGGCTTCGTCGGCGCTAAGGTTGCCGTGCAACCAGCCGAAAGCCTGGCACAGGGCAGCACGATCGACTTCGTCGCACGCAACGAGTTCGACTTCACCATTAAGGAAATCGCCGAGGGTCGCGACTGGTCAGCGGTGGACGGCATCTCCTATCGCAACGCCGCCGGTGCGATCGTGCACAACAAGGATCGCGCGATCCTGGAGGACATGGACCAGCTTCCGTTTGTGACGGAGGTCTACAAGCGCGACCTGCGCATCGAGGATTATTTCATCGGGTACTTGTTGCACCCGTACGTGTCGCTCTACACCGGCCGCGGCTGCAAATCGCGTTGCACGTTCTGCCTGTGGCCCCAGACGGTGGGCGGTCACCGCTACCGCGTGCGTTCCCCGGCGCATGTGGCGGAGGAGATCGCGCTCGCGAAGCATTATTTTCCACAGGTACGTGAGTTCTTCTTTGACGACGATACTTTCACCGATAATCTGCCGCGCGCCGAGGCGATCGCCCGCGAGCTCGGCAAGATCGGCGTCACCTGGTCGTGCAATGCCAAGGCAAATGTGCCGCGCGACACCCTGAAAGTGCTAAAGGATAACGGCTTGCGATTGCTGCTGGTCGGCTACGAAAGCGGCAACCAGCAGATCCTGCACAACATCAAGAAGGGCATGCGCATCGACGTTGCAAAGAAGTTCACGCGCGACTGCCACGATCTGGGTATCAAGATCCACGGCACGTTCATCATGGGCCTGCCGGGCGAAACCAAGGAGACGATCGAGGAGACGATCCGCTTCGCCACCGAGATCAACCCGCACACCATCCAGGTGTCGCTGGCGGCACCGTACCCAGGCACGTTCCTCTACAGACAGGCGGTGGAGAACGGCTGGCTCGACGCAGAAAATGCCGAGCTGGTAGACGAGCACGGCATTCAGATCGCGCCGCTGCACTATCCACACCTGACGCACACGGAAATCTTCGACAACGTGGAGACGTTCTACAAGCGGTTCTATTTCCGTGCCCCGAAGATCGCGGCGATCGTCGGCGAAATGCTGATGAGCCCGCAGATGATGAAGCGCCGGCTGCGTGAGGGCGTGGAGTTCTTCCAGTTCCTGCGCGAGCGGCACAAGGCGGCATGAACGGCTGGTGGCCCGCGTAGGCGCGACGATCACTCCGGAATTCATCGGTCCGCGTCCGCTGGCCATGTCCGTGCAATCGGACGCGCAACAGGTCGAGATCGAACTTGCGCGGCCGGCCGGCGCGCTGATCGCCCAGCCATTGATTGATGGCCCCTGCCGGTACAAGCGACGATCTGACGAGGCCGACCGTGCGCCAATCCGCCGCGCCGCATTCGACGACCGCCGCGCCGGGGGCCCTCCGGCGCCGGGCGGATGGCGCCCGGCCCGATCAGCCCGCAGTGATCCAGGCAGATGGTGGGGTCCTGGTGGACGACGTGGGTTTTACCGCGCCATCGCGGGACGCCCGGCAGACGACCGATGTGGCGCCGCGACGTGCGGCGTTGACCGCCTCCGGCCCGCTTCCTACCTTTCCCGGCCGGAGTTCACGCCATGGACAGGCCCGTCACACCGCCCGGTAACGCGGCCCGCGCCGGCGGACGCCTGAGCGGGTCCGGCGTCGTGCTGCCACCTGGTCTCGACGCCCGCTCTGCCGCCGTATTGCGCGAGATCGTCGAGCAATATGTCGAAACGGGCGAGCCGGTCGGTAGCCGCACGCTGTCGCGGCTGCTGCCGATGAACCTCTCCCCCGCGACCATTCGCAACGTGATGGCCGACCTGACGGAAGCCGGCCTGCTGTTCGCGCCCCACACGTCCGCCGGCCGGCTGCCCACCGATCAGGGCCTGCGACTGTTCGTCGACGGCCTGCTGCAATTCGGCGAACTGGCCGAGGACGACCGCGAGACAATCGCGGCCGCCCTTGCCGCTTCCGGCCGCAGCCTTGAGGACACCCTGGCCGAGGCCAGCGCCATGTTGTCCGGACTTTCCGCCGCCGCCGGGTTGGTCCTTGCACCGAAGTCGGAAGGCGCCATTCGGCACATCGAGTTCGTCCCCCTTGGCCATGGTCGTGCGCTGGTCATCCTGGTGAACGCTGACGGCCAGGTGGAAAACAGGGTGATCGAGACACCGGCGGGGATGCCGCCCTCGGCGCTGCAGCAGGCGAGCAATTACCTGAACGCGCGCCTGTCGGGCCGACCCCTCGCCGAATTACGCCGCCTGGTCGGCGAGGAAATGGCGGCCAACCGCACGCAGCTGGACATCCTCTCCGCCCACGTCGTGGAAGCCGGCCTCGCGACGTGGTCTGGCGACATTCGTGGCGGGAGTCTGATCATCCGCGGCCAGGGCCGGCTGCTCTCCGACGTCACCCAGATCGAGCGCCTTGCCGCCATCCAAGCCCTGTTCGACCGCCTCGAGGCGCAGGAGACAATGCTCCGGCTGCTCGAGCTGGCCGAGAACTCGGAAGGCGTGCGCATCTTCATCGGTGCGGAGAGCGGCTTGTTCGGCAATGCCGGCCTGTCGATGGTTGTCGCACCTGCCCGCAGCGACGGCGGCCGCATCGTCGGCGCGATCGGCGTGATCGGCCCGACGCGAATTAACTATGGGCGGATCATCCCGGTGGTGGACTACACGGCGCGGGTGATCGGGCGCCTCTTGGGATAACGCTCGCGTCGTCGGCATTGGCCGACGTGACCGGGTCCGGCCAACCAGCTGGATAGCAGGCCCGCCGCGGCGAGAACCTGATACACGTGCGTTCCGTTGGGACCGGTCACGGCAGACTGTCAGCCGAGGCGGTGTGACGCCTCGGTGCATGTCGGCCGTCAGTCAGCGCAGTGCGGCTGTGACAGACGCACGCAGCGCCGGGAGCACCTGCGCTTCGAACCATGGGTTCCTGCGTTCCCACGCAGTGGTGCGCCAGGACGGGTGCGGCAGCGGAAAATAGCGTGGCAGACCGTCGCGGAAGCCGCGCACATGGTCGGTCATCGCGCCACGACCGAGCGTGTGGGTGAGCGCGTAGATGCCGACCAGCAACGTCAGGCGGATGTCGGGCATCGCGTTGGATAGACGCTCACGCCACAGCGGTGCACATTCCGGGCGCGGTGGCGCATCGCCACCGTTCGGCAGGCGGCCCGGATAGCACAGACCCATCGGCACGATGGCGATGCGGGCTTCGTCATAGAACGTATCGCGATCCATCTGCAGCCAGCGGCGGAGGCGATCACCCGATGGGTCGTTCCAAGGGATGCCGGTCTCATGCACCTTCGTGCCCGGCGCCTGGCCGACGATCAGCAGCCGCGCGGTGGTGGAGACCCGAAACACCGGACGAGGACCGAGCGGCAGCGCGCCCTCGCAAATGCGGCAGGCGCGGGCGGCTGCCGCGATCGATGCAAGAGCGGCTGCCTGTTGAGATTTCTCCTCGTCGTGACCGAGGGCGAATTTCCCTGGCCCGGCCCTCGTCTGGGTCGCGTCGAGCACCGTCATGCCGCCGGCTCGTCAAGCAGCGGCCCGAGTGCGTCGGCATCCGGGTCGGCGGCGTCCAGCGGATCGCGTGGCATGACCCGGTGGCGCAGCGCCATACGGGCGAGCGCCAGGCGCGAAGGATCGCCAGTATGGGCGGCTTCCCAGGCCATCCCGATCGCCGTGGTCAGATGATAGAGCGCCGACGCCGCCTGCCTGGCCTGCGCGTCCTCCGCGCTCGCCGCAAAGGTCGTCGCGCGGTCAAGCAGCGCGGGCGCCTCCGGCAATCCGGACGCCTCCTCAAGCAAATCCCGCAGATGGCGGTCAAGCGCGTCCAGCGAACCCTCGCGCCGCGCGGCACGCAGCACGTCGAGCGCCACGATATTGCTGGTACCCTCCCAGATCGAACCGAGATGCGCGTCGCGCAGAAGCCGCGCATCGGGCCATTCCTCGACGTAGCCCACGCCGCCGCGCACCTCCATCGCATCGCCGGTGACGACGCGCGCGTCGCGGCAGGCGCGGAATTTGATCAGCGGCGTGAGGATGCGGAGCAGCGGATAGGCGTCGTTCTCGCCCGCATCGGCGCGGCGAAGCGCCTCGGCCGTCTGAAACATCATCGTGCGGGCCTGCTCGGCGCGGACCAGCAGCTTGGCAAGCTGTCGGCGCAACAGCGGCAGCTCCACCAGGCGGTGGCCGAAGGCGGTGCGGTGCTGGGCGACAAAGAGTGCTTCGGTGACCGCCCGACGCATCAGACCAGCGGCGCGCACGCCGTTCGAGAGGCGAGAGTTGTTGATCATGTCCGCCATCTGGCGGAAGCCTGCTGTCAGGTCTCCGACCACATAGGCGGTTGCGCCTTCCAGCCGGATCTCGCCCGAGGCCATCGAGCGCGTGCCCAGCTTGTCCTTAAGCCGTACGATGCGGAAAGCGTTTTCGCTGCCGTCGGGCAGGACGCGCGGCAGCAGGAAGAGGCCGAGGCCGCGCGTGCCGGCAGGCGCGCCGACGGGGCGCGCCAGCACCATCGCCAGCGCTGCGTCGGGGTTAGAACAAAACCATTTGTCGCCACTGAGCCGCCAGGTGCCGTCCGGGTGCGGATCGGCGCGCACCGTGGTGGCGCCCACGTCGGAGCCGGCGCCTTGCTCCGTCATGAACATCGCACCCTGGGTGAACGCATCGAGGTCCTGGCTGACCAGGCCAGGCAGGTAGCGGGCGACAAGTGCGGGGTCACCGAACTTTGCCAACGTGCGGGTCAAACTATCGGTCATGCTGACCGGGCACATCAGGCCGAACTCGGCCTGGGAGAACAGGAAGACGAGCAAGTACTTGGCGATTGGCGGCAGTTCCGCGGGCCAGCCGAGCACGCCAGGCCGGTGCGACATCGCCGCGATACCGAATTCGCCAAAGGCCAGGCGTTCCATTTCGACGAAGGCCGGGTGCTTCTCGATGGACTGGCGGTCGGCGCCGGCGCGGGTACGATGGCGGAGAATGGGCGGGTTTTTGTCAGCGATGCCGGCAAGGGTGTCGAGGCGCTCTCCGGCAAGGGCGCCAAGACGGTCAAGGTGGGGCTGGAGGTGCACCGCCAGGTCGTGCGGCAGGTAGAGCGCGATGAGACGCGCGAGGGCGGGGTCGGCGCGGTAGAGGTTCAAGCCGCAGGAGTCGGGGACGGGAGATGCCAGGGACATGGTGCGTGCATGCGCGATGACAGCCAGCTAATCAAGATTCAGAAGCGAACCCGCATCCCATACACCAGCACGCAGCATTCTATCGCGCCGCGGTCGCCGACACCGCGCTCAGGTTCACGATCCCTCGCGCACTCACGCTTGGCACCAGCACGTGGATAGGCTTCGACATGCCGAGCAGGATCGGCCCGATGGACATGCCGTCTGCCGCGGCCTTCAGCAGATTGAATGCGATGTTTGCCGCATCGAGGCCTGGCATGATGAGGAGATTCGCCGAGCCTTTCAGTCGTGCGTCCGGCACGGCGCGGTCGCGGATCACCTCCACCAAGGCCGCGTCGGCGTGCATCTCGCCGTCGATCTCCAGGCCAGGGTCACGCACACGGATCAACGGCAAAGCACGGCGCATCGTGCGCGCACGCTCGTCGTCGCTGGCACCGAAGCTCGAATGCGACAGCAGCGCAGCTTTCGGCGTGATGCCGAAACCGCGCACCGCCTCCGCCGCCAGCACTGTCATTTCGACGATCTGCTCCTCGGTCGGCTCGAGCACCATGTGGGTGTCGCAAATGAACAACACGCCGTTGGGGATAATGAGGCAGGATAGCGCATAGACGCGGCCCACATCAGGACGTCGCGGAATAACCGGCAGGATGTACTGGATCTGCCCCCACCAGTCGGCGTTACCACCGCAGATCGCCGCGTCCGCCATGCCGGCGTGCAGCAGCATCGCCGCGGCGATCGTCGGCTGGCGATGCAGCCGCCGTGCGGCCGCGGCCGGCGGCGTGCCACGCCGCCCGGCCAGATGCTGGTATTGCGACACCAGCGGCTTGAAAATGTCGGCGTCGCAGGCGGGATCCAGCACTTTCACGCCGTCCTTGGGATCGATGCGCAGGCCCAGCTGTCGCACCTTGTGCTCGATCACGTCGCGACGGCCGATCAGGATCGGTCGGGCGATGTTGTCATCAACCAGCATCTGCGCAGCGCGCAGTACGCGCTCGTCTTCTCCTTCGGCATAGACAATGCGCTTTGGATCCTTGCGCGCCGCCTCGAACACAGGGCGCATCAAAAGGCCGGTGCGGAAGACGAAGCGTTGCAGGTCGGCGCGATAGGCGGCGAAGTCAGCGATGGGACGACGGGCGATGCCGCTCTCCTGTGCCGCGCGTGCCACGGCAGGCGCGACTTCCAGGATCAGTCGCGGATCGAACGGCTTGGGGATGATGTAATCGGGGCCGAACACCGGCGCGGCACCGCCGTAGGCGGCGGCGACGACCTCGCTGGCTTCGACGCGTGCCAGGCTCGCGATCGCTTCCACGGCTGCGATCTTCATCGTCTCGTTGATCGTCGTGGCGGAGACATCCAGCGCGCCGCGGAAGATAAACGGGAAGCACAGAACGTTGTTGACCTGGTTCGGATAGTCGCTGCGCCCCGTGGCGACGATCGCATCGGGCCGCGTTGCGCGGGCCGCCTCGGGCGTGATCTCCGGCTCGGGATTGGCGAGCGCCAGGATCAGCGGTTTGTCTGCCATGCGCGGCAGCCATTCGGGGTTCAGCACATGCGGTGCGGAAAGGCCGAGAAAAATATCGGCGCCGACCAGCACATCGGCGAGCGTCTTGGTATCGGTATCGCGGGCGTAGCGCGCCATGTTCGCCAGCATGCCCGGGCGGTCGCGCTGCACCACGCCGGCGATATCGGTCAGCGTCACGTTCTCGACGCGCAGGCCCATAGAGACCAGCAGATCGACGCAGGCCAGTGCCGCCGCGCCGGCGCCGGAGGTGACCAGGCGCACGTCGGGCAGCGATTTGCCCTGCAGCAGCAGCCCGTTGCGGATGGCCGCGGCGACGGTGATGGCCGTGCCGTGCTGGTCATCATGGAACACCGGGATGCGCATGCGCGCGCGCAGGTTGGCCTCGATGGCGAAGCACTCAGG
>JASHQG010000563.1 GCA_030037665.1 Acetobacteraceae bacterium | reverse complement strand
CTGGGGAATGGTGGTCCCGACAATGCGTTCCTGGCTTTGGCTGCTGCTGGCTGATCTGCTCCTCTGCCCTGCCGTGGCATGCGCCGCGGAGCACGTTGATGTTGCGCTGGTCATGGTGAGTGACGTCTCGCGCAGCATCGACGATTCCGAATTCAAGCTGGAGAAGGACGGCTATGTTGCTGCCTTCACCAGCCCTGAGGTCATCCATGCCATTCAATCAGGACCGAACGGCGCGATCGGCGTCGCGTACGTGGAATTCGCCGGGCCCGACGAAGTGCGCACCGTCCTCGACTGGAGGGTGATCCATGACACCGCGTCGGCAAACGCGTTCGCCGCCGCCCTGACTGCGCGGCCGCGCTCGTTCCGGGGCCGTACCGCGATCAGTGCGGGGATCGATCATGCGATGCAGCTGCTGGCGCAAAGCGGAATGACCGCGACACGCCGGGTGATCGACGTATGCGGCGACGGGACCAACAACGCGGGACGGGATATCACCGGCGCGCGCGACGACGCCCTCAAGGCGGGTATCACCATAAACGGCCTGGCGATCATCAATGAGCATCCGGTCTCCTGGATATACGCACATGTCCAGCCGCCAGGAGGCCTGCCCAATTACTACCGCCATAACGTCACTGGCGGGCCGGGCAGCTTTGTGCTGGTAGTGCACGACTTCCACTCGTTCGGCGAAGCGATGCGGCGAAAGTTGATCTCCGAGATCGCCGCGCGCACGCCGAAGCGCTACGCTGCGTGGCGCTGATCGCTGGATGTCAGGCACTGGTGAAAGGGAATTGCAGGACAAGGACGAGCCATGGGTCTGCTGATCGACGGAGTATGGCAGGATCAACCGCGTCAACCGGGCTCGGGGGGCCGTTTTGAGCGCGCCGCGAGTGCGTTCCGCAACTGGGTCACGCCCAGCGGCCGTCCCGGCCCCACCGGGCATGACGGCTTCGCCGCTGCACCCGGGCGGTATCACCTCTATGTGTCACTGGCCTGCCCCTGGGCGCATCGCACGCTTATCATGCGGGCGCTGAAGGGACTGGAACAGATTGTCCCTGTTTCAGTGACACACTGGTTGACGGCGGATCAGGGCTGGACCTTCACGCCGGGCGAGGGCGTGGTCCCCGATCCGCTGTTCAACAGTCGCTACGTGCACGAACTCTATTCGCGGGCTGATCACAGCTATAGCGGGCGCGCCAGTGTTCCAGTGTTGTGGGACCGTCACACCCAGACGATCGTCAACAACGAATCGTCCGAGATCATCCGCATGTTGAACAGCGCGTTCGACGGGGTGGGGGCAGCGCCAGGCGAGTATTATCCCAAAGAGCATCGCAGCGAGATCGATGCGTTGAACGAGCAGATCTACGAGACGTTAAACAATGGTGTCTACAAGGCAGGCTTCGCGACCACCCAGGCCGCGTACGAAGAGGCAGTGAAGCCGCTGTTCGAGACGCTGGATTTTCTGGAGGAACGTCTGGGCCAGTCGCGTTTCCTGATCGGCGACTCTCTGACCGAAACGGATATTCGTCTGTTCACCACGCTTGTGCGTTTCGACGCGGTCTACCATGGACATTTCAAATGCAACGTCCGGCGGATTGTCGATTATCCAAACCTGTGGGGCTACACGCGGGACATCTACCAGATGCCGGCCGTGACACCGACGGTCAACTTCCTGCATATCAAGCGCCACTATTACATGAGCCACAAGCAGATCAATCCGAACGGCATCGTCCCGGTCGGTCCGGCGCTTGACTTCGATGCAACGACAGAACGCAGCAAAGGCGTCGATAAGCTGATCGTGTTCTGATCGAACGGCCATGCCCGCCAGACGCGAGCGGTCGCGCAGCCGCATCGAAGGGGTGTGAGCATGGCAGATGCGTGCCCGTTCAGCGCGCAGACCGGCCAGTCCGGCGCGTTCAATCGATGCTGCCGGCCACCCGCGCTACAACTCGATCACACCACCCCTCAGCCCCTTCGCCAACGCCTCTGCGCGGCTGGTTGCTTCCAGCTTCAGGAACAACGCCTCGAGGTGAAACTTCACGGTGTGCACGGAAATACCCAGCCGCCGAGCAATTGCCTTGTTGGTCAGCCCCTGCCCCACCAACGTCAGAATCTCGACCTCGCGCGGCGTGAGCGCCGGCGCATCGTCCGCGACGTGGAATCCGTTCCTTGGCTCAAGCCCGGGCGCACGCACGATCAATCCGGCGACAACGGCGCGCAGCGCGGCATCAAGCTGCGCCGCCGGCGCCGCGCGCGGCACGACGCCGGCCACCGCAGCATCCGGCAGGCTGTCCGCCAAGGCCAGCACCGGCGCCTCAGCCTCGCCAACCGGCACGCTGCCCGGCGCGAGGTCGCAGAGCACCACGTCCGGCGCGTCGTCGGTGATCACATGCCCCGCTCTTTCGATCATGATCACGAGGCCCTGGCGCCGCACCGGATCGGTGGCGCGCACCGCCACGCGCAGACCCGGCAGCGTCATGCCGACGGGCGCGGTGCCACCACCACCGCCAGCGTCTGCAACGTGCCGGCGCGTAACAGGCGGAGCGCGACCTGCCTGCCAATCTGCTCCGGCCCGAGTGCTGCGCTGAGCGCGCGCACCCGCCGCACAGGCGTGCCGTCCAGATCAAGCAGGATATCGCCGGGCAACACGCCGGCCTGGGCGGCCGGACCGCCTGACGCGAGGTTCACCACCATCATCCCGCCATCGCGGCCTGCGGCCTCGCGCAAGCTGTCCGGCACCGTCACCGGTTGCAGACCCACCCCCAACCAACCGCGGGCGATGCGCCCCTCGGCGAGCAACGGATCGATCACGCGGTTGATCGTCGCCGCGGGAATCACCAGCGTACGGCGCCGCGGCCCCGCGGTGGACATGCCCAGCAGCCGACCGGCGCTGTCCAGCACAGGTCCTCCCTCGTCACGGCCGATTCGGGCATCGAGCCGCAGCAGCGCTTCGATACGCCCGCCGGCCTGGCTGTCCCAGGCGGGGCCCACTTCATGCACCATCGCCAGACGCGCCGTGGTTCCCGCATTCGCCCCGGCGCCGAGGACCAGCGCCAGCGCCCCGACACGCGGCGTCGGGGCAGCGGCCGGCAACACGGCCTCAGCAGGCGCGGACAAACGGAGCAACGCAATGTTGGTCCCGGGATCGCGTCCCGCCGGTTTCGCCGCCTGTTCCGTACCCCCGTAGCGGACCGCGCACTCGGCGGTGTCCGGCAGCATCTGCTCCGATGTAACCACGACGTCGGCCCGCCACAGAATGCCGCTGATGGGTCGACGTCCGGTGGCGACGGCGACGACGTTGGGCGCGACCGCAGCGACATGGTCAGCAAACGCATTGGAAATCTGATCGATGAGATCTGCGGCCATGGTGGCAACTCCTTCTGTGATGCCGCGATCGTGCCCCGATAGAGACCAGCCGGGCATCAGCCGGATGACCGGCAACCGGCCCGGCCGGATGGCCGGGTGCAGTGCCGCGGCACCGGATCCCATCTGGGGACCGGAAGGACAGTTTGCATGCCGCTCGATGACACCGCCTCCCTCGACCCTTACTCGGCCCAGGTGGTACACGCGTACGAGCATGTCGGGCCCGCGGTGGTGCATGTGACCGCAGCCGACGCCGCCGGCCGTCCGCGCGGGCAAGGGTCCGGTGTTATCTTCACCCCCGACGGCTACATGCTGACGAACAGCCACGTCGTGAGCGGTGCGTCGAAGCTGCGCGCGTCGCTGACGGACGGCAGGTCGTTCGAAGCGGCGCTGGTGGGGGACGACCCGGCGACCGACACAGCGGTGCTTCGCCTCGGCGGCGACGGATTTCCGCATGCGGAACTCGGGCGCTCCGCAACATTGCGGGTCGGTCAGCTGGTGGTGGCGATCGGCAATCCGCTTGGATTCACCTGCACCGTCACGGCCGGCATTGTGAGCGCGCTCGGGCGCACGCTGCGGACGCGATCCGGGCACAGCGTTGACTCGGTGATCCAGACCGACGCGCCGCTGAACCCGGGCAATTCCGGCGGGCCACTGGTTGCCGCAGGTGGCCAGGTCGTCGGCATCAACACCGCGACGATCGCCCCGGCGCAGGGCATCTGCTTCGCGATCGGCATCGACACGGCGATCTGGGTCGCGACGCGGCTGATGCGCGACGGCAAGGTCCGGCGGTCGCGTTTGGGGGTTTCCGGCCAGACGGTGCCCGTGGATGTGCGGCTGCGCCGGCGGCATGACCTCGCACAGAGCACCGGCGTGCTCGTGGCCGAGGTGCACGCGGATACGGCGGCCGCACGCTCGGGATTGTTGCGGGGCGATGTCCTGGTACGGCTGGACGACGCGCCGATTACCGGCGTCGACGATCTGCATCGTGCGCTGACGGGCGAACGCGCCGGCGTGCCCACCACTCTGACGCTCCTGCGGCGTGCGGAATTGCTGAGCGTGACGGTAACGCCGGACGAGGCGTGATCTACCATCCGCCGTCCACGCCGATCGCCTGACCGGTGACGAACGATGCGGCGTCCGACGCGAGGTAAGCGATCATCGATCCGACTTCAGCGGGGCTACCGAAGCGGCCGACCGGAATAGCCTTCGAACGCTCGCGGAATCCGACTTCCACGTCGTCACCGTACTCGCGGCGGTTGGTGCTGATGGCGCGCGACGTGCGAATCGGCCCGGGGAGCACCGCATTCACTGTGATACCGAACGGCGCCAAATCGAGCGCAAGCGATTTGGTAAAGCCGACGATCGCTGCCTTTGACGCAGCGTAAGTCGCCCGCCGAGGTCCTGGCCGGAACGCCGCTTTGGACGACACGCTGATGATGCGTCCCCAATTTGCTTTGCGCATGTAGGGCACCGCGGCGCGCGACATCAGGAAAGCGCCGCGCGCGTTCACGCCCATCGTCAGGTCCCATGCGTCGAGCGGAACATTCTCGATCTCGTTGCGGTCAGCGCCCTGCGGCGCACCGGCGTTGTTCACGAGGACGTCGATTCGGCCATGCCGACGTAAAACCGCATCGACCATGCGTGCGGCATCGGCTTCCTTGCTGACATCGCCGAGCACGGCCGATGCCGCTCCACCCGCCATGCTGATCTCCGCCGCGAGGCTTTCGACGCCGCGCCAGTTGGGATCCAGGTCACCCTGCACGTTGTGCTCGTTGGCGAGGCCGGCCGGTGAGACATCCGACACAACCACGGCCATACCGGCCGCGGCCAGTGCGCGGGCGGTGGAATTGCCGATCCC
>JASHQG010000066.1 GCA_030037665.1 Acetobacteraceae bacterium | reverse complement strand
GCGTAGCGTATGATGTTGAGAGTGCAGTTGTTGCTCAATAGATTGTAGAATTCGGGATGGTCGGCGAGTTCATTGATTCGATGCAGGTAGATTAGAAAAAGCCGTCGCGCAATTTGAGCGGACGTATTGAGGTGATATAGGTACACTGCCTCGTGGCGGTAGTTGGTGCGCACGCGGACGAGGTCATCCTCATCGCCGACCACATAGATGAGCTCGTATTGCTTGAAGAGGGAGGCGACCGGATCATAGCCCTGCCCCACCACTGGCCGCACCTCGATGGAAACGCACAGCGGCGGCGCATCGTCAAAGTCGAAGCTCAAGAACGTGTGGCCGATCAGACGACCGATCAAACCGTTGCTCCAGTGGGACACGTAAAAGTCGATGCCGGTCAGGTGCGATAGCCGCACCTCGCGCTGCTCGTAGTGCACGGCAAAGTCGTCGACGCTGCGATAGTCGAAATCTCGCACATTTGTGAGGCGGACCACGTCGCCATTAACCGACGCCCGCGGCATCACCGCGACCTCCGGGCTCCAGTGACGATCGTTCGAGGGCTGGATGGTGATCCACCACACGACCACGCCGGCGAAGAGCACGGCCGCGGCTAGCCGTGACCGCTGTTGACGCGAGAACCAGAGGGCCCACGCTGCGAATCCCGCGAAGCTGAGCGCCAACCCCAGGCGCAGCTCGGGCCATGGCAAATTGGAATAGAAGATGGCGAGGCTTGCCCAGGTGACGAGCGTTACCCGAGCCAGAAATCCCAGTCCCGCCCCCAAACTGCGGAGCAGACCGGTAAGGATTCCGCGACGCGACTTCATCATCGCCGCTCTGTCTTCTGCCACATGCGACTATGCTCACACGGTTGCCCGGCGCTGGTCCATGACCGCCCGCCGGCGCCCCTCACCTTCGGCGGGCAACGCGCTGATGCCGCCTGTTCACCGGCCGAGCGTGCTCCGCAAGTCTCATCGTGCTCCGGATCCCATCGACATCTCGATACCGGCGAATGGTAGGGATCGTCGTCCTCCAGGTAAAACGGCTCGGGGATGCCGATCTGCGCCCAACCGAGGGACCGGCTCAGGCGCTCGGACCAGATTGCGGCTTGACGGGGTCAGCTGGATGAACGCCCGGGTGAGAGCGCGCACGAGGTCGAGCGTACCCTTGATTCCAGAATCTGCGGCACGATCCGGACTCGTCGCTCCCAGAATTCCGATATTGGATCGCAACAGACTGTCGAAGCAACAACGCCTAACGGCCCATCCGAGCACAAATCCTGCAATTCCCTTACTTGCGCCATAGAAGCTCCCGCGAATTGCGCTGCCGGCAGCGACCAATGTTCAGCGGATCCTGATAGATAGCGCGCGGTAGCGACTCAATTATTGTTTGACACGCCCTCGACCAAAGTTGGGCGATTGCTCTACGGCGCTGCACCATGATCGCAGCAGACACGCTGGCAAAGCAGAGGCCCCCTCTTCACCACCTCGCAGCAGAAGAATGCGTCAATCATCTCGTTCAGTGCTCCTGATCGCCAGCCACAGGATTTAGCGCTAGGCGAACAGAAAAACGGCAGCGGCGATCGCACAGGTCCAATGATCGTTCAGGCCGCATGTTGCTGCGGCGGTGATCGACGTGCTGTCAATGATCAGGCTGCTGTGTTCGTACAACTGCTTACGCTCGTTCCATGCCGCATCAGGGTCGAAGTCGAGGCCAAGCGTCGACGCCAACATGGTCGCGGCTAGGTCCTCAGCCTGTTCCCCGCTCGCCTCCGCGGTCATCCCATACCCGTGCAGCTCCGATATATACCCATACATGTTCGGATCGGCCGGTGTGGCCAAACCGATGCTAGCGTAGATGTGGCGCCCAAATTCGTTGGTCTCTGAGCGGGCCATGACGCAGAAGGTGATGTCTCCCGGCCTGAGCAAGTCGACACCTTCCCCGCGAGCAATAACCTGACAGCGCGGCGGGAGGATAGATGACACATAAGTCAGATTCTGCTGTTCAATATCTGCGTCGCGCAATGCGAACTCGAACGCAGTGAGAGCATAGCGATGGGTGCCGACGCCCTTAGTCAAGAACACGCGCGTGGGACTTGGGAACATGTATCACCTCCGTTCATACGCTCTGGTATAGCAGCAGATTAGTCTGCGCCGCTCGTCGCGTGGAACGCCTCTCTCCTACTGGCGTGGTCTGGTGGTGTCACGAAACTGTCATCGGTGCGACGCTCTGGCGTCCGGGTACACTGGTCGATCGGCGTCGAGAAAGACCGGTATCAACCGGCGTGCGCGACTGCCACGTCGCATGGTCGCACGTAACGGCGCTAACGGCCACAGCGATCCGGCGATGTGTACGATGACCGTCATGCACGACATCCGCTGATCGCCGAGCAGTCGCCGGAAGTTGGACACCAGGGATGCGCCGTTCAGCGATGTTGACCGTGTTGTATTTGCCGCCATAAGGCGCTCGAAACGATGACGGCGCCGGCCCGAGCCGTCGTGGCGTCTGACCAGCCGGGCACATTGGATGGCGTCACGGTGAGTGCTCCGGCCATTGGCTGCTCCCCTCACATAGCGCTTATGCCATGGGTGAATGCTGACACTGAATCGCGAGGGGCACCATCGCACATGCTTCAAACACCGCATGGCATCCGTGATGACCACGTGGGATCCGCCGTCGTCGACCAGTGCTACGAGCACGTACATAAACAGCACCTGTCGCGGTGGACGGGCCAGCCGGAACCACTTCTGTCGATCCGAACCGGTGATCTCACGAATGCGGCGCTGGTAACTTTGGCACCGGCCTGTTCGAACCGGTGCAGCGGCAGGCCATGATTGATCAAGCTGGCCTGGCGGAATTGAACAGACCGCTTCGCCGCGGGCTGTGCCACGGCTGTCCCAGCACCCAGGGCGAGGACCATCGCGGGCACGATGGCGAAGATCCTTGCAGTCATGTTAGCCTCTCCTCTGAAGCATGTCTAAGAATTGACCTGGACCCGAGGTTCGGGACACCGTTCGAGACGGACATTAACCGTGTGCGCGTCGCGTGCGCTTCGCGCTTTCTTGAAATCGGATTGAAACGCGATCGCATGGCGGAGCATCAGGCATCGATGAGGGCGACGGAGCGGTGGTTGCAGAGCGGCGTCGGCAAGTGAAACAGCTGCACGACTCGGGCCAGCGCCGGCACGGCAGGCAGGTGTAACGGTTCCGGTGCGCAATGTCCGAGCGGCATGCAGGGAGGAGCCGGTAGACGCTGAGACCGTGACGCCGTGGCGCGATTGGCGGCTCGTGCAACCTGGCCGCGGAATGCGGCCAGCTGACCAGGAAAGCGACCCACAAAGATCGTGAACGTGACCGCCATCCCTATGTCGGCACTCGTGCAACATGTGGCAACGCTTGCGCCTCTTGTTGTCATGGACATCCGTCCGATTGGCATGCTGCGCATGCTTGATCAGTTGGACGCTGGCGTCTTGGAGCCGGCACTCAGCCAATGGGTCGAAGGCGAGGAACGCTTCACGTGCCTCGGTCTGCTGGAAGACACGTAGCGCGCCGTCACGGCGCACGATCATCCGCTCGCCCGCGGGCCATCGCTGTCGATCGAACGGCTTGCAAACCTGACCCGCATTGCGATTGCGTCCAGTCGCGATGACACGAATTTCGTCGATAATGCGCCGAGCGAGGACGCGGCTGGTGCATCTGGGCGAAGTTGCCACTGCATTCCGTATTGTCGGTACTGGCGGCTTCCCAGGCTGTCGCGGTCGTGCCGCGGCGGGGTGCCGTCGATTTCGTCGCATCCCGCCTGCTCACGGTCCGGCCACTGCCATTCCCGTCGCCGCGCGTGTCGGTCTCCATGAACTGGCATCGCCGTCTCGACGACCATCGCACCTATCGCTGGCTGCGCAATGCGCTTCGGCAAAGCGTCAAAGATGTCTCAGGGGGGGACACGGCCGCAATCAGCGGCTCGGCAAAGCGATCGCGCTTTGGGGCGCCCGGGGACCGAGCCAACTGATGCCGGTCAATGACGCTCTGGACTGGTCAGGCAACACCCCCGGGGTAGCGCGCGCTACGCGCCTGTCGATCGCTGATTTAGCGACGTCCCAAGGGGCTTTTATTAAGCGACGCACGTGGCTAGATCATTGCACTGCAGAAATTAAAACCGATTTTACCCAAGTGCGAGGCGATCGCCAGCAGGGTCGGACTATGAGCAGGCACCGATGAACCCTCCCGGCACCCCTTTGCCGCCGGGACAACCTCCGAAGGAGACGACATGAGCCCGAAGCGAATCCTCGGCCTTGCGGTTGCTGCCTCTGCCCTTGCCTCGTCCGCGGCGCTCGCCGCGACAGGGACACCGGAACGCGTGCGCGGGACCATCGTGTCAGACACCACGAATTCGGTGACCGTCGATACCTATGCGAACAAACCGGTCACTGTCGGCCTCACGGGAAAGACCACATACCTGAAAGTCGAGAAATCGAGCCTCAACGACATTGAGAAGGGCAGCTACATCGGCACGGCAACCAAGAATGTCGGCGGCACCCAGATCGCTCTGGAGGTTGTGATCTTCCCGCCATCGCTGCGCGGCACGGGGGACGGTCACTACGCCTGGGATAAGATCCCCGACACGACGCTCTCCAGCGGCGTGCGGACCAACTCCAGCATGACGAATGGCAATGTCGCCGCGGTCTCGACCTCGGTGCCGGATGTGAGCAGTACCATGACCAATGGCGACGTCACTGCCTCGAAGTCGCAGGGTGGTGTGACGCATCTGGTTGTCACGTACAGAGGTGGCCACGAAGACGTGCTGGTGCCGCCAACCGCTCCGATCGTGACCTTCCGGCCCGGCACGAAGGCTCTGCTGTCCAATGGGAAGGATGTTTTCATCAAGGCGACGGAGACCGGCCCGGGTCTCGTCGCGAACGCAGTCGCGGTTGGCGTTGACGGCGTGAAGCCGCCGATGTGACGGCCACTCCCGCTGCGGCAGGGAACACCCACTATGACCCGACGTGAAACACAACGCCGTCCGGCGCATCCGGTCGCGATCCGCGTCATGCACTGGATCGGCGTCTATGCCATGGGCTGCATGATCTTCAGCGGCTGGGAAATCTACAACGCCTCGCCCAGCCTGCCATTCATGTTCCCGAACTGGGCCACGCTCGGCGGCTGGCTGGGCGGCGCGCTGGCCTGGCACCTGAGCGCAATGTGGTTGCTGTTCGCCGACGGCACCGCCTACCTGTTGTACGGCTTGGCTAGCGGTCATTTCCGGCGTGACCTGAAGCCACCGCGTCCCGCTGAGGTGACGCAGGACCTGCTCGCCGCGCTGCGGTTTCGCCTCAGGCACCATATCGGGCACTACAACGCCGTGCAGCGCGTGCTCTATGGCGCGGTCATCGTCGCCATCATCCTGCAGGTGATGACGGGCCTCGCCATCTGGAAGCCGGTGCAGTTAGGCTGGCTG
>JASHQG010000562.1 GCA_030037665.1 Acetobacteraceae bacterium | reverse complement strand
ACCAGTCACCGCCACCGGCGCGCCGAGCCTGCTCGCGACGGCGCGACTAACATTCGGGTATCGTGGCGTGCCACCCTTGCCCGTCGCCAAGCCACGCCCCTACATTGCGTGGCTGTCCACCGTCCGAGAGAGAAACGAAGCGTCATGTCCCAGGCCGTCACTGCCGAACTCGCCCCGCACGGCGTTCTGCGCGCCGCCATCAACATGGGTAATTTTCTACTGGTCACCGGACGTAGCCCGTCCGGTGATCCTGACGGCGTGTCGCCCGATATGGCGAAGGCGATCGCCGACCGACTCGGTGTTCCGGTGAAGTACGTGCCGTACGCACGGCCAGGTGAACTGGCTGATGCCGCCGGCACGGATGCGTGGGACATCGGCCTGATCGGGGCCGAACCGGCGCGAGCGGAAAAGATTGCATTCACGCCAGCTTACGTGGAAATCGAGGCGACCTACCTGGTGCCGGCTGATTCGTCCTTACAGAACATTGCCGACGTCGATCGTGCCGGTGTGCGCATCGCGGTGACTGCGCGCAGCGCCTACGACCTCTGGCTCGAGCGCAACATCCAACACGCGACGCTGGTCCGCGGCCCCAATGGCCCGGCAACGCTGGAGATGTTCATCAACGACAAGCTGGACGCATTAGCGGGGCTACGTCCTGGATTGCTGAACGACGTCAAGAAACTGCCTGGCGGACGCATCCTGGATGGCCAGTTCACCGCGGTGCAGCAGGCGATCGGCACGGCGCGCAAAAACACCGCGGCGGCGGCGTTCCTGCGGGATTTTGTAGAGGAAGCAAAGAAGTCCGGCGTCGTCGCCAGACTGATCGACAAGCACGGTGTGCGCGGGCGGCTGTCCGTCGCGCCGCCCGGTTAGCTGCGCGACTGTCGAGCGAGCGTCATTGCCAAGCCGTCAGCACGAAACAATCCAGGTCGTGGGCTGCTGAACACGACCCGGACTGCTTCGGCGCTATGTTCCTCGCAATGACAAACTACACCGGATCCCACGGGTAGACGTCGCGCGTCCGCTCCAGCGGCGTGAACGCCTGCTGCACCGCCGGCAGCCATTGCTCCGCCAGCTTCTCGCAGTTCCACCCGTCGGCGCGTGCCATGATTCGGATCGGGCGTGGCTGGTTGTAGAGATAGACCTCGTTGCCGCGAACACCGAAGATCTGGCCGGACACCTTGGCCGCGGCGTCGGTGCCCAGGAACGCGATCAGTTTGGCGATATGCGCCGGCTGCGTCTTCGCGGCGCGTTCCTTGATTTGCTCCTCGGTCAGGCCGGGCACGGTCTCGATCATGCGGCTCCACGCGTGCGGACCGATGCAGTTCGAGCGGATGTTGTAGCGCTGCATGTCCATCGCGATATTACGCGACAGGCCGGCGATGCCAAGCTTCGCTGCGCCATAGTTGGTCTGCCCGACGCTGCCGATCAGTCCCGACGTTGAGGTGATGTGGACGAAACATCCGCTTTCCTGCTTGCGGAAATGCGGGACCGCGGCACGGCTGACGTGAAACGCGCCGTACAGGTGCACCTTGATGACCGCGTCCCACTCCTCAACCGACATGTAGTGGAACATGCGGTCCCGCAAAATGCCGGCATTGTTCACGACCATGTCGATGCGGCCGAAATTGTCGATGGCGTCCTGCACCATCCTCTGCGCATCTTCCCAGCTCGCCACGCTGCCGGCATTCGCCACGGCGCGGCCTTGTCCCTGTGCCTGGGTGATTTCCGCCACCACGCGCTGCGCCGGGCCGGCATCGCGGCCCTCGCCGGTGACCGTGCCGCCGATATCGTTCACCACCACCTTGGCGCCATTTGCAGCCAGCTCGAGAGCCGTGGCGCGTCCGATCCCGCCGCCGGCGCCCGTCACCACCGCCACCTTGCCGTCAAGCATGCCAGCCATTGCGTTTCCTCCGTCCGATAGGGTGACGCAGCATGCGACAGGGCGGCGGCCCTGTCATCCTCTCCCGCGCAGCGGACGACCGAGAGCCGCGACCCCGCGAGCGAGGGTGAAGGTGCTTCGGTCGGTCCTGCCGGCATTACCCTTACCCGGTGCCACGCGCATCCTCGACCGCGCACCGGGGGGTCGTTTTGTCAGTGTCCCTCCGTCGAGACAAACTGGTGAACCGCCTGCGCCATCAGCCCGGGCGTTTGCACCGCTGCAAAATGACCTGAATTCATTTCAATGTATTGCGCGCCGGGAATCTGCTTTGCCACCGCCTCGACGGTGGCCGGCGGACGCAGCCCGTCGTGCCTGCAGCCGATAACCAGTGTGGGGCACCCGACATGCGCGGTCTCGCCGGAAATATTCTCCTCCGCCAGCATACGACTGATCGCCGCGAAGCTTTGCGGATCATTCGCCAGCCAGCGGGCACGGAACTTACGAAAATCCTCGGCATTGTGGCGTACGACCGGCGGATAGGAGTTCGCCAGACTGCTGTCTACGACGCTGCGCATGCCCTTCGCTTCGATGGTAGCCGCGCGATCCAGTGTACCCTGTCTGCGATCACCACTGACGCCCAATGCCGGGCTGCTGACCACCAGCATTGCGGTTCGCACTGCGTGCCGCACCGCGAAATGCAGGGCAATGCCCGCGCCCACGGCGGTGCCCGCCACTGCCACCTTGCCACCGACATTATGCGCATCAAGCAATGCCGCGATGTCGTCCGCCATCTCGTTCCACGTGACTTTGCCGCTGAGCTTCTCCGACTGCCCGGCGCCGCGTGTGTCGTAACGCAGCACTTGGCGCGTGTTGGTCAGCGTCGGCATCACCTTGTCCCAGGACTCCAGCGTGCCGCCCATCTCATGCACCAGCACCAGCGTGGTCTTGCCGCTGCCGCTCAACTCGCAGCGCAGACTTGTACCGTTGACTTCGATCCAGTTCATATCGAACGTTCCCTCGCTGTCCGGCGCGAGCCTAGGCGACGCGCGGATGCGGTCAAGCAGGAGACGCCGATGGACGGAATAATGACGCTGCACTGGTCGCCACGCTCGCCCTATGTGCGCAAAGTGATGATTGTCGCGCACGAGCTCGGTTTGCAGGACCGGCTGCATACGGTGCGCACCGTGGTTGGCGGCACCACGCCGCATCGCGAGCTCATGCGTATCAATCCGCTGGGCAAAATCCCTACGCTGGAGCTTGAGGACGGCTCGGTGCTGTACGATTCTCCGGTGATCTGCGAGTACCTCGACACGCTGCACTCCGGGCCAAAATTGTTTCCCCCGGCGTGGCCGGAACGTGGCTTGGCGCTGCGCCGGCTTGCGCTGGGCGATGGCATGTTGGATGCGGCGCTGCCCTGGCTCGGTGAACGCTTCCGTCCTGCCGACAAGCGGTCGCAGCCGCATATGGATTTGTGGCGTTCGAAATTGGTTGCTTCGGTCGATGCGCTGGACCGTGAGGCGGAGGCGCTGCGCGACGGCGTGTTTTCGATCGGCCATGTTTCGATCGGTGTCGCGTTGGGTTATCTGGATTTCCGCTTTGGCGAGCTGTCCTGGCGGGACGGCCATCCAAAGCTCGCAGCCTGGCACGCGACCTTCAATGCACGGCCAGCCGTGCGCGCCAATCCGCCGATTGACGATCGCTGACCGCACGGATCGACGCTGCCGTCGGTTCGGTCAGCCGTGCTGGCAAAGCCGCAGGATGGACGCGCGGCGAAGTAGCTGCAAGACGATAGCCGCGCGACACAATAAGTTCGTGCCGCGGAATCCGGTCACTCACAGGACTGGGAATCCCACGAAAAGGCTTCATTGGACACGTGATGCGACACTATTTCCCGACCGGGATAGCCGGTGAGAATGCAAACCTCTGTGTGCTCCGTGGGGAAAGTACTGTAGCAGCGGAAGCGCTATGTGGCACCCTTTGGCAATTGCATGTGGGGATCGCGTCCGGTAGCTTCGTCGAAAGGAACAAGGTGTGACGGAATGAGTAAGCACGTGGTTGCGACGGTCGCCGAGATCCCACCGGGCAAGCGAAAGCTGGTCACGGTGCGCGGGAGGTCCATCGCCGTGTTCAATCTCGGTGGAGAGTTCTTCGGCTTGTTCAACCGCTGTCCGCACCAGGGCGGACCAATGTGCGAGGGCATCCTGACCGGATTGGTCGAGTCCGACGATCCCGGGCGTTATAAATATTCGCGCGCCGGCGAGATCCTGCGCTGTCCTTGGCATGGTTGGGAGTTCGACGTGCGCACTGGCCAGTCGTACTGCGATCCGTCGAGCATCAGCGTGCGGAGTTATCCGGTCGAAGTGGCGCCAGGCCAGCGTGTGGTGCAAGGGCCGTATGTGGCGGAAACCATTCCCGTAACGGTGGAAGAGCAATACGTCGTGGTGGAAATGCAGTAAGCCTCTCCACATTTGGCGCGATGACCGAAGTAAAGCAGCGATCTCCCGCGGGCGGTTGCTACCCCGACACTGTTATACCGGCTCGGTCGGGTCAGGTTAGTTTCCGCTTCAGGGCTTCATTGACCAGCGCCGGATTGCCCTTGCCACCCATCGCGCGCATCACCTGACCGACAAAGAAACCGAAAAGTTTTTCCCGACCGGCCCGGTATTCCGCAACTTTGTCAGCATTTGCCGCGAGCACCGTTGCAACCGCTGCATCGATTGCACCGGTATCAGTAACCTGCCTTAGGCCTTTCTCATCAACGATCGTGCTGGGATCCTTGCCGCTGTCGATCATCGCGTCAAACACGTCCTTGGCAATCCGGCCATTGATCGTGTTGTCGGCGATCAGATCCAGCAGCTTGCCGAGCGATTCGGCGGTCACCGGCGATGTTTCGATGCTGAATCCGCCACGGTTCAGCGCTCCGAACAGATCGCCCATAATCCAGTTGGCGGCCGCCTTTGCGTCGCGGCCTTTCGCCACGGCTTCGAAGAAATCCGCCGTCGCACGTTCACCCACCAAAACCGATGCGTCATAAGCGGAGAGGCCGTACTCACGTATGAACCGAGCACGCTTGGCATCCGGCAACTCCGGCAGCGATGCTTTCAACGACGAAATCCAGTCCTCGTCCAGAACCAGCGGCAGCAGATCCGGGTCCGGGAAGTAGCGGTAATCGTGCGCATCCTCTTTGGTCCGCATCGACCGCGTCGTTCCCCGTGCGCTATCGAACAGGCGCGTCTCCTGTTCGACCGTGCCACCTGACTCCCAGACTTCGACCTGGCGCCTGGCCTCTGCCTCGATCGCCTGCATGACGAAGCGGATCGAGTTCACGTTTTTCACCTCGCAGCGTGTGCGGTACTCTTCGCCGTGCTTGCGTACGGAGACGTTGACGTCGGCACGCATGGAGCCTTCCTCCATGTTGCCGTCACATGTGCCGAGATAGCGCATGATCGCACGCAACTTGCGCAAGTAAGCACCGGCTTCCTCCG
>JASHQG010000561.1 GCA_030037665.1 Acetobacteraceae bacterium | reverse complement strand
GGCACGCGCGGCATCTGGCAGTGCGAACTCGTGTTGGAGCTACGCCCGGGTGGCGTGCATTCCGGACACTGGGGCGGTCTGACCACTGATCCGGCGGTGGTGTTGTCGCATGCGATCGGCTCGATCATCGACGAGCGCGGCAAGATTCTGGTGCGCGACTGGCTGCCGGCGAATGGCGTGCCGGCAAGTGTGCGCGCGGTGTTGCAGGACTGTCCGGTCGGCGGCGGGGGCGAGGCGGCAACGATTGACCCCGACTGGGGAGAACCTGGGCTGACGTCGGCGGAGAAGATCTACGGCTGGAACAGTTTCATCGTGCTGGCGATGGTGTCGGGGCGGCCGGAAAATCCAATGAACGCGGTGGCGCCAAGTGCACGGGCGACCTGCCATATCCGCTACACGGTGGACACCGACCCGGCGGTGTTCGAGCCGGCATTGCGCAAACACCTCGACGCCGCTGGCTTCGCAAGGGTGCGCATCGAAAATGCCGGCGTGCGCATGGCCGCGAGCCGTACCGATCCCGCGGCGCCGTGGGTGCGCTGGACAGTGGCGTCGATGGAGAAATCGTTGGGGCGACGCGTGCAGGTGATCCCGAATGCGTCGGGTGGATTGCCCGGGGACGTGTTCGTCGATCATCTGGACGTGTCACTCGTGTGGGTGCCGCACAGCTATAACGGCTGCAAACAGCACGGCCCGGACGAGCACCTGCTCATTGCCCCGGCGCGCGAGGGCATGGCGGCGTTTGCCGGGATCTGGTGGGATCTGGGCGAACCGGGCGTGCCGTGAGTTCCCGTGGTTCTGACCAGGCCGGCGCGGACTATCCACTCTGTGCCTCCGGGCACGACCAAAAGGCGTGGACTGCAGACACACGCCCGGCCATGACGAAAGTTGGCTGCCGGTCAACCAGCAAAGACGGCGTGCTGCGCACCGTCGACGCGCTGCTCGCCGCCGACCTCATCGCGCCCGACAGGCGCGATGGGGTCAACGCGGTGGCAGAACGCTACGCCGTTGCGATCTCCCCCGCGATGCGCGCGCTGATCGAGCACCCGGACGATCCGGTCGGCCGCCAGTTCATTCCTGATCCCGCCGAGCTGATCACCGCGCCGCACGAATCTGCTGATCCGATCGCCGACGATGCACTGTCGCCGATCAAAGGCGTGGTGCATCGCTATCCGGATCGTGCTCTGCTCAAGCCGCTGCTTCTCTGTCCCGTCTATTGCCGCTTCTGTTTCCGTCGCGAGCATGTCGGCCCCGACGGCGGCTTGCTGACCGAGGCGGAGCTGCAAGCCGCTTATGCCTGGTTCGCCGCCCATCCGGCGATCAGCGAGATCATCCTGACCGGCGGCGATCCCCTGATGCTTTCACCGCGCCGCCTCTCCTCGATCGTCGCGGCGCTGTCCGCCATTCCGCACATCGAGACGCTGCGTGTGCACACGCGCGTGCCGGTGGCGGAGCCCGAGCGCGTCACCGCCGCGCTCGCCGGGGCACTGGAAACCGACCGCTCGATGTGGGTCGTCGTGCACGCCAATCACGCGCGCGAATTCACGCCCGCAGCTCAAACGGCGCTTCGCCGCCTGCTCGCACGCGGCATTCCCCTGCTCGGTCAGTCCGTGCTGTTGCGTGGCGTCAACGACACCGCCGACGCACTCGAGGCCCTGTTTCGTGCCATGCTGGCCGCGCGTGTGAAGCCCTATTACCTGCATCAGCTTGATCCTGCACCGGGCACCGCACGCTTTTACGTGCCGATCGAGGAGGGCCGGCGGTTGCTCCGGTCATTGCGTGGCCGTGTCACCGGTCTGGCATGGCCGACATACGTGCTGGACATCCCGGGCGGGCACGGGAAGGTGCCTGTCGGGCCGGATTATCTGGAGGCGGACGACCATGTCCGCGATACGACAGGCAGCCGGCACCCGGTGGGCGCCGCCTTGCCCCCCTCCGCCCGCGCGGGCTAGAAGCCCGGATCCCAAGGCAACACGAGTTTTCCCATGAAGCAGCAGGCGAACCTGATCCGCGCCGGTCAGGTCATTGAGCATGAGGGCCGACGCTGGACGGTGTTGAAGCAGCAGATCATCACCCCGGGGAAAGGGGGCGCGTTCATCCAGGTGGAGATGCGCGATCTCAAATCCGGCAACAAAACCAACGAACGCTGGCGCACCGCCGACACTGTCGAACGCCTGATGACCGAGGAGAAGGAATACACCTACTCCTACACTGACGGCTCCAACCTGGTGCTGATGGATCCGGAGACCTTTGAGGAGGCCCACGTCGCGACTGCCCTGCTCGGTGAGGCCGCACCCTTCCTGCAGGACCAGATGAACCTCACGGTGGACCTGGTTGAGGGCGATCCGGTCGCCATCCACCTGCCGCAGACCGTGGTGCTGGAGGTCACGGAGGCCGATCCGGTGGTGAAGGGCCAGACCGCGAGCAGCTCGTACAAGCCGGCGAAGCTGTCGAACGGTGTGAAGACCTCCGTCCCGCCGTTCATCGAGACCGGCGAGCGCATCGTCGTGCGCACCGACGACGGCAGCTACGTGGAGCGCGCGAAGAGCTGATCGCGTGGCGCTCCGCCTCTCCCCGCACGTCACCGTGATGGCGAACGCCGCGCACAAGGCGGCGAAACGCCTGCTGCGCGATTTCAATGAAGTCGAGCAATTGCAGGTCAGCGTGAAGGGGCCGTCGGATTTCGTGTCGCAGGCGGACATCCGTGCCGAGAACACGCTGCGCGAGGAGTTGAACAAAGCGCGTCCCGGCTACGGTTTCCTGATGGAGGAGTCCGGTGCCTCGGGATCCGCCAACTGGGCGTGGCGCTGGGTCGTCGATCCGCTCGACGGCACCACGAATTTCCTGCACGGCATGCCGCACTGGGCGATCAGCATCGGCCTGGAGCGCCGGCTGGCCGACGGCAGCGCCGAACTGGCAGCCGGTTTGATTTATGCCCCGCCGTCGGACGAAATGTTCTGGGCAGAAAAAGGCGTCGGTGCCTACGTGAACGAGCGGCGGCTGCGCGTTTCGGCGCGTCGGGAGATGAGCCAGGCGGTGTTCGCCACCGGCATTCCGTTCGGTGCGGTGTCGCTCCCGCGGCGCAACGCCTTCAGCCGCACGCTGGCAGCCCTGATGCCGGATGTGGCGGGGATCCGGCGGTTTGGCGCGGCATCGCTGGACCTGGCATGGGTCGCTGCGGGTCGGTTCGACGGCTACTGGGAGCTCGGCATCAAGCGCTGGGACATGGCGGCTGGGTTGCTGCTGGTACGCGAGGCGGGCGGGTTTGCAACGGATGTCGGCGAGGCCGATCCACGCGAAACGGGCGATGTGGTCGCGGCTAACCCGCATCTGCACGCGAAGCTGCGCGAGGCGGTCGCGGCGGGGATGGGGAAGTAGCGCCATCAACAGGGCTCGCTCTGCGAGCGAACCGTCTTGCTACGAGACCGCCGCTGCGCCGGCTCAATTGGCGTGACCGAGATCAGCCACAAGGTGTGGCTGAAGATCTGACCCGACGGTACTCCTCGTCCAAACCGTTTCAGGGCACGTCTGATACCGCCCGGAGTAATGACCGCTAGTGGTGACCACCGCCAGCCGCATCCTGGATCTGCCGCAGGACCGCATCCAGATTGAACGATGCGGCTCTCTGCCGGGGCGGAAATTGAATGAACGCCTCGATCTGCTGGGCA
>JASHQG010000560.1 GCA_030037665.1 Acetobacteraceae bacterium | reverse complement strand
CGATCTTCGTGTTCACCATCGGCGGCGTCACGGGCGTGGTGCTGGCGAACGCCGGTATCGACCAGGTTCTGCACAACACCTATTACGTCGTTGCGCACTTCCACTATGTGCTGTCGCTCGGTGCGGTGTTCTCGATCTTCTGCGGCTTCTACTACTGGATCGGCAAGATGTCGGGCCATCCGTACCCCGAGTTCTGGGGCAAGGTCCATTTCTGGCTGACCTTCATCGGCGTCAACCTCACCTTCTTCCCGCAGCACTTCCTTGGGCTCGCCGGCATGCCGCGCCGCTATCCCGACTACCCCGAGGCATTTGCCGGATGGAACTTCGTCTCCTCCATCGGTGCCTTCGTGAGCGGCGCCGCGCTGCTCGTGTTCTTCTATGTGTTGTTCCGCACCTTCACGTCGAAGGAGCATCTGGCGGACAATTACTGGGGCGAGGGCGCCACCTCGCTGGAATGGAGCGTGTCTTCGCCGCCGCCGTTCCACACCTACGCGGAACTGCCGCGCATCCGCTGATATCGTGAGCGAGGGGACCCTACCGCTGCGCGGGGCTGACGGGGGAGAGCAATCTCCCCCGCCGGCTTATGTGGTGGCCGAAACCGACGTCCGCGACTGGATCGCGCTCCTGAAGCCGCGCGTGATGTCGCTGGTGGTGTTCACCGGCGCGGTTGGATTGCTGGTGGCGCCGGGACATCTCAATCCGGTGCTCGCTTTCACCGCCATCCTGTGCATTGGCGTTGCCGCCGGCGCGTGCGGTGCGATCAACATGTGGTACGATCGCGACATCGATGCGGTGATGCGCCGCACACGTGATCGCCCGGTGCCGGCCGGACGGATTGAGCCGAACGCCGCCCTTTCGTACGGTGTGACACTGGCGGCCGGATCGGTCATCGTCATGTATCTCGCGCTGAACCTCGCGGCGGCGTTCGTGCTGGCGCTCTCCATTGCATTCTACGTGTTTGTCTACACGATGTGGCTGAAACGCCGCACGCCGCAGAACATCGTCATCGGCGGCGCGGCCGGCGCGTTCCCCGCGGTGGTCGGATGGGCGGCGGTGACCGGGTCTGTCGACCTCGTGCCGCTGCTGCTGTTTGCCATCGTGTTCTTCTGGACGCCGCCGCATTTCTGGTCGCTGGCGTTATTCGCCAACGACGACTACCGCCGCGCCGGTGTGCCCATGCTGCCGGTCATCGCGGGGGCAAAGGAGACACGCCGGCAGATCGTGATCTACACGCTTCTGCTGCTGCCGCTGTCGCTGGCACCGTGGTACATCGGCTTCAGCGGACCGCTCTACGGGATGGTCACGCTGCTTCTGGATGGCGGCTTCCTGTTCTGCGTCTGGCGCGTGCTGCGCGACCGGCAGGATGCGAACGGCGTCAGCCTGACCGACGATGCGCCGGCGCGCGCGGCGTTCCGCTACTCGATCCTCTATCTGTTTGTGTTGTTCGCCGCCCTTGCGGTGGACCGCCTGGTCGGGTGATGCGTTGGGGGAATACCAGGACCCGCCGCGCCCGACGCCCGAGCAGGCCGCGGAGATGCGCCGCCGCCGTCGCGGCCGTAACATAGCAATGATCATCGTGCTGATTGCGCTGGCTGCCCTGTTCTATGCGATCACGGTGGTGAAGTTCGTGCACCACGAACTGCCATGAGCGCGCCTCTTTCGTCGCCGGCCCTCTGCCGGCCGTGCGCGTCTTTCCGGCGTGCGGGAAGACGACGCGCGGAACGGAGCGACAGACCCGGCCTTGACGGCCGGGCGCTTGAACTACCCCGCGATTTCGCGATGATGCGGCACCCGCGCCGGGGCGGTTTCCCCGGCCGTACTACGATGGATCCGGCATGAGCGACGCACACGGCGCTACGGCGCATCACGACATGGTCGTCGAGAGCTCTGGACTGAAGCAACCTTACCACCTCGTCGATCCCAGCCCGTGGCCGATCATCGGTGCCGTCGGCGGATTCTGCGTCGTGTTCGGCATCATCCTCGCTGCGCATTTCGGCAGCTACGCGCTGCTCGTCATCGGCGCGCTGATCGTGTTCTTCACGATGTTTGTCTGGTGGCGCGACGTGGTACGCGAGAGCCGCACGCCGGGCGTGCACACACCCTTCGTCCGTCTGAGCCTGCGCTACGGCATGGCGCTGTTCATCGCCAGCGAGGTGATGTTCTTCGTCGGCTTCTTCTGGTCCTATTTCAATTTCCTGATCTTCCCCGAGACCCAGGGCAACGGCCAGACCGTCTGGCCGCCGAGCACGATCACCACGTTCGATCCCTGGCACATTCCCGTTCTCAACACGATGATCCTGCTGCTCTCGGGCACCACGATCACCTGGGCGCACCATTGCCTCTTGGAGCGTGACCGGAAGGGCCTGCTCACGGGGCTCGGTCTCACGATCCTGCTCGGCCTCAGCTTCACCTTCTGCCAGGCGATGGAATACTCGCATGCGCCATTCAAGTTCGTTGGTGGGGGCGTCTATCCGTCGGTGTTCTTCCTCGCCACCGGGTTTCATGGCTTCCATGTTATCGTCGGCACGACTTTCCTGATTGTCTGCTGGTTCCGCGCCAAGGCCGGGCAGTTCACGCCGGAGCGCCATTTCGGCTTCGAGGCCGCCGCATGGTACTGGCACTTCGTCGACGTTGTCTGGCTGTTTCTGTTCACCTGCATCTACTGGTACGGCGCCAGCCCGGTCGTCGCGCACTAGGCAGCCCGTGGCGGAGCCAGCGGCCTCGGTCCTGCACGCAGCACTTGCCTGCCGCTGCCCGCGCTGCGGCAAAGGCGCCCTGTTCCGCAATCTTCTGGAGGTGCGCGACAGCTGCGAGGTGTGCGGCCTCGATTTGCGCGCGAACGACGCGGGCGACGGCGCGATCGTCGGCGTGATTCTGGTACTCGGCGCCATCGTCGTCGCGCTGGCTTTCTGGGTCGAGTTTCATTTCGCGCCGCCACTCTGGGTACACGCGGTCCTGTGGCCGCTGGTGACCATTCCGCTGGCGATCCTGTTGATGCGACCGGCCAAAGCCGCGCTTGTGGCGTTGCAATTCCGCCACCGCGCTTCGGAGATGGGCCTGTGACGGTCCGGGCACGTCATTGCCGGCCCCG
>JASHQG010000559.1 GCA_030037665.1 Acetobacteraceae bacterium | reverse complement strand
GCCAACCGCACGAACGCCGGTAGCTGCTCGACCGTCTCCTTGAGACCGGTGAGCCAGAGCGAGACGCGGGGTGTGCTCGCGCCCACCTGGTTCTGATAGGCGATGAACTTGCCGACGTCGCGCACGATACGGTGGAAGAAATCTTTGCCGCGGATCTTGGCGTAGGATTCACGGTCCGCCGCATCGAGCGAAACACGAAGCTCGTCGAGCCCGGTGTCGATGAGCGCGTGGAACCGCTTGGGCTGCATCAGCGTCCCGTTGGTATTGAACAGAACATAGGTGCCGCGTGTCTTGAGGTAGCGGATCATGTCGGGAAGGTTCTTCACGAGCATAGGCTCGCCCACGCCGTGCAGCACCACGCGCGCGATGTCCGGCAGCTGATCGACGATCTTGGTGAACAGCGGCCAGCTCATATCAGCGGGGGGCTCGAGCGCCTCGAAGGTACGTGGGCAGGTCTCGCAGAGCAGGTTGCAGCGGTTGGTGACCTCGAGATAGAGGCAGACCGGCGGCCGCTTGGCGAAGGCAGAGCGATTGGTATCGATCTCTTCGAAGTATCGGCGCGGGTCCTTCAGGGCAGTAGCAGCGGACATGATGCATCTCCGGTTGCAGGGCCACGCCGGTGCCTGATCAGGATCCGATCGCGCAGATCAGCCATCAGCAGCAGGATGGCCGGGAGGTAGACGAGCGAGGGCCAGAAGAAGCGGTCTCCTGCGACAGGCTCCTCGATCAGCAGGAGCGGGGCGGTCGCGAGCCAAAGCAAGGTGCGGGACGGAGCCACGACGGCGGGCAGCGCCAGCCAGGCGAAATACCAGTGGTAGTGGGGACTGATCGCCGCCGTGGCGACAGCCGCCAGCATGCCGGTATCGCGGCAGAGGATCCGGACATCGTTCTCAAACGCGCGCTGGCGGAGAATCGCGACCGCGAGACCGAGGAAGATCAGAGCAATCCCGGCGGCGTAGATCGCCGGAGCGGCCGCGGGGAGCGGCATCAGCTGGGCGAGACCGGCTAGCAGCCAGATGCCCTGGCCGGCGTCGATCCCCTCCTCCTGTCCGTAGGAGGGTAGGAAGCCGAGCACGTGCCGCCCGGCACCGCCATAGAGCGCGTAGCCGCAGCCAATGACGACGAGACCGGCGAGCGCCGGGCGCCAGAACCGCCCGCCACGCAGGAAGGCCGGCGCCATCACCAACGGGAAGAACTTGGTGAGGACCGCGCCGGCAAGCACAGCACCGGCCCAGCCCTCCTTGTGTCGCGCTCGCAGCAACAGCGCCAGGCCAAGCAGCCCAACAACGATCGCATCGACGTGGCCGTCACTCGCGAAGGACCAGAACGCGAGCGGGTTCCAGGCATAGATGAGGATCCGCTCACCCGGCAACCCGGCCAGGGACAGCAGTCGCAGCAGGCAAATGATGCCGATGGCCTCGAAGCCGAGCATCAACAGCCGCATACCCGTAACACCATGGGAGACCAGGCCGGCTGCCGCGAATAGAATCTCGGCGACGGGAGGATAGATTGTGCGCGCATAGTCTGCGCGGTTGATGTGGGGGTAGATGCTGGCATCTCGCAAAGCGGCCAAGGCGGGGTCCGCCGGGACGTAGCGGTACGGGTTGATGCCGGCATCCTGCACGCGCCCGTCCCAGACGTAGCGGTAGATATCCGTCGACAGGATCGGCGGCGCCGTCAGCAGAAGTGCGCGCAGCGCCATCGCCACGCCGAGCACGACCCAAGTGGTACCGCGGGGCCATGCATAGCGCAGGACAAGACGAACGGCAGCGAAATAAACAGCTGCCGCGAGCACGAGCAGCCCGACAAGCACGGCCATCCGTACGAGACGGACCTCCCCGGCGGTTGCCGGCACGTCGAGCAAGAGACCGAACACGGTCAGCGTCAGTAGGGCCGCTCCGAGGCAGGCCAGCCAGTAGCGAGGCGGTCTCGATGTCATTTGGTGCAGGGCGAATAGGTGAAGGCATCGAGGCCAAGTGCGCGGACAGCGCAACGGGTCCACGGCGCGTCGTAGCCGTCACTCTCTCCTACCAACCGTTCCAATGCGGCGACGTCGTCGATATCGTACCAAGGCGGCAATTCCACGAGATCAAGATCGAGCTCCACGACTCGCGCGCGTGTGGTTGCCGCCACGGAGCTGGTGCTCCAGGCGATGTCGGCGAACAGCCGCGCAAGGGGGAGGCGCATTCCAAGGAGGTAGTAGCCACCGTCGTCGCAAGCTCCCAGCACCACACGCCGTGCATCACCGACGAGCAGGGCCGTGGCTGCCGTGACGAGGAACTCAGTCGGGAGTGTTGGGGTGTCGGCGCTCAGCACGCATGCGGCGGTGTGGCCGGCCGCGAACATCTGCTGGATTGCATGGAAGAGGCAGCGACCGAACCCCTCCACCCCGTCAGGCGCCGGCCGGGAGCCATCGGCCAGAACGCACACAGTCCCTTGCGTTAGATGAGGCAGGAGGTCCGTCTCGGTTCCGGACGGGGCATAAGCGGCATAACCGACGATCGGCACAGATCGTCTGGCCCGAGCAATGTTTGTGCTCGTGTCGCGCAAGAATGCGGCGCTCAGCGCGGCCGCCGCTTCCGGGCGCAGCGGCGGACACAGCCGCGTCTTGGAGTAGCCGGGGCGCGGGACTTTCGCCATGACGCCAATGGCGCAGGTCCCGCTGGCTGCAGGTCGCATTCCGTTCAGCTCGTCTTCCCGGCCGCTCGTCGAAGACATCACGTCGTGTCCCTCCGTTCGCGGTTCAAAAAAGTCGCGGCTGGCCTTGGCGTCAGCGAGGCAACGGTTCACGGCAACGTCGCGAAGTGTTTGTTCTGTGGGGACCCGATAAGGTTACAGGCCTCTGTACATTCGAAAGCGATGGTTCGATGGCAGCGGGAACGACCCGCTAGCAGAGGATATTAGTGGGAGGGTTTGGCGAGGCCGACTTTGATGACCGTATCGTTTGCAACATCGGTCGTGCCGAAGGGTGAAAATGTCGGGAATTGCCTGAGCTGCGCCGGTGTGTACGCGACGATTTCAGTGTCCTGGCCGAGCAGCACCATGGCGTCGACCGGGACAGCGATCGGCCGAGCGCCGAAGCCCAGAAGACCGCCGAAATCCAGCACAACCAAGATCTCACCATTGCGATCGCGCACAACACGTCGAACGCGGCCGAGAACATCCTGACTCTCGACGGGGCGCAGGACCTCGCGGCCAATGAGATCGCCGACACGGACTGGCTGCGGGAACCGCATCGCGGCGGATTGCGCCAGACTCATGCCGGGCGGTGGCGGCATACCCCCGGGCGTGGTGCTCTGCGCGCGCACTGAGCTCACGACCGACGCCAGAAAGCACGACGCCAGCAGGATGGGGATCGGTGCCGTGGGTCTCATAGGCCGGCAAACCAAGGGAAGCCCTTCGCTTCCCAGTAGCCGCCTGGATACCTGTTGGTAACCTCGATGGCGGTGACCCACTTGGGATTTTTGTATCCAAGCTTGGTCGCCGTGCGCAGCCGCATCGGATACCCGAACGGATCAGCCAACGTGTCGCCGCCATACTGGGTCGCCAGCAGCGTCTGCGGATGCAGCGCCGTCGCCATGTCGATGCTGCTCGGATAGTCGTCAGCCGTCTTGAAGGCGACGTATTTGGCACGCAGGTCCGCACCGACGCGTTCCAGGAAGCTACGGAGCGTCGGCCCGCTCCAGCCGCCGATATAGCTCCAGCCTTCGACACAGATATGCTTGATCACCATCGAGGTCTGTGGGAGCGCCCGCAGGTCCCTGAGTGTCCAGGCCCGCTTGTCGGCAACGAGGCCTGACACCGCAAGGCGCCATGTTTCTCCGTTCACCGGCTTCACATCCATCACGTCGTAGTAGGCGTTAAACTT
>JASHQG010000558.1 GCA_030037665.1 Acetobacteraceae bacterium | reverse complement strand
CCTGCACAAGCGGTGGACCCCCGAGGAAGATGGTACCCTGTTTCCGCACGATGATGCTTTCGTCGCTCATTGCCGGCACATAGGCACCGCCGGCGGTACATGAACCCATGACCACTGCAATCTGCGGAATGCCGGCGGCAGACAGGTTCGCCTGGTTGAAGAAGATGCGGCCGAAGTGCTCGCGGTCCGGAAAGATTTCATCCTGCAAGGGGAGGAAGGCGCCGCCGGAGTCCACCAGGTAGATGCAAGGAAGACGGTTGGCGCGTGCAATCTCCTGCGCACGCAAATGCTTCTTCACGGTAATCGGGAAGTAGGTGCCTCCCTTCACCGTCGCGTCGTTTGCCACGACGACACATTCGCGGCCGGATACACGGCCGACGCCGGTGACAATGCCGGCTGACGGGACTTCGCCGCCGTACATGCCGTGGGCGGCGAGCTGGGACAGTTCGAGAAACGGCGAGCCCGGGTCGATCAGCGCGGCGACGCGTTCACGCACGAGCAGCTTGCCGCGCGACTGATGCCGCCTGCGTGCCTCCTCGCCGCCGCCTTGCGCCACCGTACCCACCTGTTCGCGCAGGTCGGTGACGAGCGAGCGCATGGATTCAGCGTTGGTGTTGAATTCGGCGGAGCGTGTGTCGATGTCAGAGCGGAGAATCATGTGTGCCAAACCGGCGGGACGGCCGAGGACCCTAACGAAGAAAGCTTATCCACCAACAGTCGAATAGAGACGAACAGCGGCGTGGCAGACACTCCCGGTAAGCCCATCGCCCAACGGGCGGCGGCGCGAATGTAACCGGCGACGGTGTATCCGGTACGAAGATATCTCTGTCCCGCTGTGCTCATCTCTGGCCGATGACTTCTCAAACCGTCTCCACAAATAGCTCCCGGCCTATCAGCATGCGACGAATCTCGCTCGTCCCTGCGCCGATTTCGTACAGCTTCGCATCCCGCAGCAGCCGCCCGGTCGGATAGTCGTTTATATAGCCGTTACCCCCCAGCGCCTGGATCGCCTCCAAGGCCATCCATGTTGCTTTCTCTGCTGCGTACAGGATAGCGCCCGCGGCGTCCTTCCGCGCGGTGTGCCCATGATCGCATGCTTTGGCGACTGCATAGACGTATGCCTTGCACGCATTCATCGTTGTATACATATCGGCCAGCTTGCCCTGCATGAGCTGGAACTCGCCAATTGGCTGGCCGAACTGCTTCCGCTCGTGCACATACGGCACGACCACGTCCATGCAAGCCTGCATGATACCGAGCGGGCCTGCCGCCAGCACCACGCGCTCGTAATCCAACCCACTCATCAGCACGCGCACCCCATCGTCGACGCGGCCGAGCACGTTTTCCTCCGGCACCTCGCAATCGTGAAACACCAGCTCGCAGGTGTTGGAGCCGCGCATGCCGAGCTTGTCCAGCTTCTGCGCGGTGGAGAATCCTTTGAAACCCTTCTCCAACAGAAATGCGGTAATGCCGCGCGGTCCCGCATTCGGCGTGGTCTTCGCATACACGACCAGCACGTCCGCATCCGGCCCGTTGGTGATCCACATCTTGCTGCCGTTCAGCACGAAGCGGTCACCACGGCGGTCGGCGCGCGTGCGCATTCCCACCACATCCGAACCTGCCCCCGGTTCGCTCATTGCCAGCGCGCCGACCTTCTCGCCGCTGATCAGCCCTGGCAGGTAACGCTGCCGTTGCCCGTCGCTTCCATTCCGCCTGATCTGGTTGACACACAGATTGGAATGCGCCCCGTACGACAGTCCGACCGAGGCCGACGCGCGGGAAATCTCCTCCATCGCCACGACATGTTCCAGATAGCCCATGCCGGCGCCGCCCCACTCCTCCTCAACGGTGATACCCAGCACGCCGAGTTCGCCGAATTTGCGCCAAAGGTCCATCGGAAAGGCGTTGTCACGGTCGATCGCGTCAGCGCGCGGCGCGATCTCCGCCGCGGCGAAGCTTTCGACCTGTCCGCGCAGCATGTCCGCCGTCTCGCCCAAAGCGAAATCCAGGCCTGGAAGCCGGTTTGCGATCGCCGCCATGCACAATCCTTCGATATCGAACGATCGGGCGGAAGGATGACGCATCCTGGCGGCCGCGCCAAGTGACCCGTCGTTGCGCGGGTCCGCTCGCATTGACCAAGGGGGCGTCCGCGTTGCCGGAAACCGAGGCGGTTGGCCAAAGACTTTACGATTACCGCGATCCGATTTGTCGGCGTTGACGACAACATCGCCGGCCAGACCTCCTTGCGGTCCCCGACGGAAGGCGAGACACGACCAGGACCTCCATTGTCGCCCTTGCGGCTCGTCCCGCACGCCGTGGTATGAATTGCCCGCTACGGAGCACCGCCCAGGACAGGAAGTACGGATGAATGTCAGCCTGACCGCCGGTACGGCGCGCGCGGCGAACGACAGCGAACTCGCCGAGCGCGTTCGTATGTTCCCCGACGCGCGGATCGTTGTGCTGGGCGACGTCATCCTGGACCGTTACGTGGCCGGCCATGCCCCCCGCTTGTCGCCGGAGGCGCCCATCCCTGTGCTGCGCCCGACGGACCGGCACACCACGTTGGGGGGCGCGGCGAACGTTGCGCTGAACATTGCAACCCTCGGCGGCCAGGCGACGCTGATTGGTGTCGTTGGCGACGACGAGGCCGGCGCGGAGGTGTTCAGCCTCGTCGTGGCCGCCAAGGGCATCACCGGCGCACTCGTTACCGCACACAGCCGGCCCACCACGGTGAAGACGCGCTTCATGGCCGGCGCTCATCAGTTGCTGCGGCTGGACGAGGAGACGACCGAACCGCTCGATACCAAGTCCGCCATGGCTGTACTGGAGCAGTTGGAGAAGACGCTCGACAGCGCCGACGTTGTGATTTTTTCTGACTATGCCAAGGGTGTGCTGTGCGACCCGGTGCTTGGCGGAGCCCTGGCACGGACCGAGGCGCACCGCATCACCGTGATTGCCGACCCGAAGCGCTACGACTTCGCCGCCTATCGCGGCGTCACCGTGCTGACACCGAATGAGCACGAGGTGCGGCTGGCGACCCGAATCGATGCCGAGGACGACGAAAACGCCGACCGCGCCGGTCGTGTCGCGCTCGACGCAACCGGTGGCGAGGCAGTGCTGGTGACGCGCTCCGCCAAGGGACTGACCCTGGTACGCCGGGGTCTAACACCGTTGCATCTGCCAACGCGCGCGCGCGAGGTCGCCGACGTCTCCGGCGCGGGCGATACGCTGGTGGCGGCATTGGCTGTAGCGATGGGCGCGGGCGCGTCGCTGCCCGACGCGGCCGCCCTGGCGAACCTGACTGCCGGCATCTCCGTCGGCAAGCAGGGCACCGCCACGGTCAGCCGCGATGAGCTGTTGGATGCGCTCCGGTTGGAGACGCTGGTGGCGACCGACCGCAAAGTGGCAACCGCCGAGGAGGCCGCCGCGCGCGTTGCCGCGTGGCGCGCTCGTCGCCTGCGCATCGGCTTCGCCAATGGCTGCTTCGATCTGATCCATCCCGGCCATGTGCGCCTGCTGACCGAGGCAAGGGCGGCGTGCGACCGGCTGATCGTCGCGCTCAATACCGACGCGTCGGTCAAGCGGTTGAAAGGCCCGACGCGCCCAGTTCAGAATGAATCGTCCCGCGCGACGGTCATGGCCTCGCTGGCACCCGTTGATCTGGTGACGCTGTTCGACGAGGACACGCCACTCGAGTTGATTCGCCTGCTGCGGCCCGATGTGCTGGTGAAGGGCGCCGATTACACGGTGGACCAGGTGGTCGGGGGTGATTTAGTGCAGGGCTGGGGCGGCCGCGTTCTCTTGGTTGATCTGCAGGAAGGCCACAGCACGACCGGCACGATCCGGCGTATGGCCGCGCCGCGGTCCGTCGCGTAGGCAATCCCAGCTCCGGTTCAGCCATCTGCGCCGATTTTACGTATGAGGCACGTGCCGGCTGACATGGATCGCCGGTCATGCTGCCATCCGCTTCGACCATTTCGTGCTGCACAACAATGCCGGCAGCACGGCGATCATGGGCGAAATGCCGTCTGGCGTGCCCCGGTCATTGGTGATCAGGTCGAAGCAACGTCTGGCCGACGCTCATGCTCACGTGGGCCGAGTGCGTGGCGTCACGCACTGGCGTCGATGTCTCATGGCATGGCACGCGGCGACGTCAAGGCCCACTGCGACGCGGCAGAGAGGCTCTGTCGCTGTGGCGTCCTGGTCAATGGCATCGCGCGGACAGGTGTCCTCGCCGGGAACGCTGAAGCGCGCCGTGCCTCAGAAGCGGCACTGATCGGACAAAAGCTCGTCGCGTCAGCGATCTTCCGGCGGTACGTGTCTGATCCGTGCCACAAAGGCACCTATGTCATCGAGGCTGTGGGAAAGATGCACGCGCCGGGTGGACGATGGCCGCCTGGCGAGCGACACCCCGGGCCGCCATTCGTTCACCGGACGAATGGGCCGCGGCACAAATCCACCGCCACAGTTGGGGCAGACATTGTGCAAGATGGTCTCGACGCAGTCCGCGCAGAATGTGCATTCGAAACTGCAAATCCGCGCGCAGGTCGAGGATGGCGGCAGATCGCGGTCGCAGCACTCGCAATTGGGGCGGAGTTCAAGGGCCATCGTGGCATCACCGTTCAAATCTGCGGAGGCAGCGGCGCGGGGGCGGCCCTCCTCCCTCGTTCCGATTGTCTGCGAAGTGCGCCGCCGCGCAAACCTGCTAACGTCCCAGCGCCTGCACGATCTCTTCGGTCATCTTCTTCGCGTCTCCGAACAGCATCATTGTGTTCGGCCTGAAGAACAGTTCGTTATCGACGCCAGCATAGCCTGACGCCATCGACCGCTTCACGAACAGCACCGTCCTTGCCTTCTCCACGTCCAATATCGGCATGCCGTAGATAGGCGATTGCCGATCCGTCTTCGCGGCAGGGTTGGTCACGTCGTTGGCACCGATGACATACGCCACGTCGGCTGTGGAGAACTCGTTGTTGATTTCTTCCAGCTCGAACACTTCATCGTACGGCACATTGGCTTCGGCCAGCAGCACGTTCATGTGCCCCGGCATGCGGCCAGCGACGGGGTGGATGGCATATTTCACCTCGACGCCTTCCCTCTTCAGCGTATCCGCCATTTCACGGAGAGCATGCTGCGCCTGCGCAACAGCCATCCCGTAGCCAGGCACAATGATCACTTTCGATGCGTTCTTCATGATGAACGCCGCATCGTCGGCGTTGCCGCTCTTCACAGTGCGTTCGGCCGCCGGTCCGCCGGCACCGCCTGCGACTTCGCCCCCGAAGCCACCCAGCAGCACGTTGATGATGCTGCGGTTCATGCCCCTGCACATGATGTAGGACAGGATTGCGCCGGACGATCCCACCAGCGAGCCGGTGATGATCAGCCCCACATTGTCTACGGTGAATCCAATTCCCGCCGCGGCCCAGCCCGAGTAGCTGTTGAGCATCGAAATCACGACCGGCATGTCCGCGCCGCCGATCGGGATGATAATCAGAAAGCCGATGGCGAAGGCCAGTAAGGCGACGATCCAGAAAATGATCTGGTCGCCGCCGGTGGCAACGAACGCCACGATCAGCAGCACCAAGACGATCCCCAGCACCAGATTCAGCTTGTGCTGCCCGCTGAACATGATCGGTGCGCCGCGCATGATGCCTTGCAGCTTGCCGAACGCAATCACCGAACCGGAGAAGGTGATCGCGCCGATCGCCAGGCCGATCGACATCTCGATCAGGCTTTCGGTGAAGACGTGATGGGGCGTACCGATGCCGAACGCCTCGGGCGCGTTCAGCGCCGCAGCGGCGACGAACACCGCCGCGATACCCACCAGCGAGTGGAACGCCGCAACGAGCTGAGGCAGCGCTGTCATCTGGATGCGATAGGCGATGAAGCTGCCGATCGAACCGCCGATCACAATGCCGACGACGATCAGAGCGTAGCCAACGCCGCTCATGCCGTGCTGCAGCAGCGTGAC
>JASHQG010000557.1 GCA_030037665.1 Acetobacteraceae bacterium | reverse complement strand
TATCGCTGATCCCCATGGGCGTGGTCGGCCGCCTGGTGCGCGCCACCGTACTCGAAGTCCTCGGCCAGGAATTCGTCGCGACGCTCCACGCCAAGGGCCTCGGCCGCGGCCCGATCATCCGCCACGTCTGCAAGAACGCCGCCGCCCCCGTTCTCGCCTTGATGGGTCTGCAGTTCGGCTACCTGCTGGGCGGCTCGATCCTGGTCGAGACCGTGTTTAACTGGCCCGGCTCCGGTTATCTCCTGAACCTCGCGATTTTTCGCCGCGACATCCCCGTGCTGCAGGCGACCGTCGTGGTCCTGGCTGCCTTCTTCGTTGTGTTGAATCTGCTGGTCGATATCGTCCAGGCGGCGATCGACCCGAGGCTCCGGCGCTAAGGCCGCCGGATGTTTGACGCCACCCTCGACGGCCACGCCCGGCCTGCCCCCGTCGTCCAGACCGCGCCGCAACGCCAGGGTTATTGGCACTCGGTCGGCCGCAAGCTTCGACGCGACCCGCTCACCATCGTGGTTGGCTTCGGCCTCCTCTGCATCATCGCCACCGCCGTCTTCGCCCCGCTGGTGGCTGGTGCCGATCCCTATGCCGGCAGCATTCTGACCCGGCTGGCCCCGATCGGCACGCCAGGTCACTGGCTCGGCACGGACGAGAACGGTCGCGACATGTGGGCGCGGCTTTGTTATGGCGGGCGCCTCTCTCTGATCGCGGGGACTGCGCCGGTCGCCGCGGCTCTGCTGGTCGGCGGCCTGCTCGGTGTTATCGCCGGCTACACCGGGGGGTTCGTCAATGCGCTGATCATGCGCATCATGGACGTGTTCTACGCCTTTCCGTCCGTCCTCCTGGCCATCGCCATCTGTGGCGTGCTTGGCAACGGCCTCACCAACGTCATCATCGCACTCTCGGTGGTGTTCATCCCGCCATTGGCGCGCATTTCGGAAACCATCGCCGCTCAGGTGCGTCGACTGGAGTTCGTCGAGGCCGCGCGCGCTTCCGGCAGCAGCCCGGCGCAGGTGATCCGCCACCATGTACTGCCCAACGTGCTGGCCCCGATCCTGGTCTACGCCACCAGTCTGATCAGCGTCTCCATTATCCTGGCGTCAGGCCTCAGCTTCCTCGGCCTCGGCGTGGTGCCGCCCACGCCGGAGTGGGGCGTCATGCTGAACGCCCTGCGCGAGGCGATCTACGTGCAACCCTACGTCGCCGCCGTGCCGGGGGCGATGATCTTCCTGACCTCGATGTGCTTCAATCTGCTCAGCGACGGGCTGCGCAGCGCCATGGATGTTAAGCTCAACATATGACGCACAACCGGTGATGCCCGCGCCAAACACCGTGATCTCCACCGCCGACCCGCGCGACCGGGGCGGCCCGGCGCAGCCGCTGCTGATGGTGGAAGGTTTGCGCAAGCACTTTGCTATTCGTGGCGGCCTGTTGAACCGCCGGCAAGCAACAGTGCACGCCGTGGACGACGTGTCCTTCATCGTGCGCAAGGGCGAGACGCTCGGAATGGTCGGCGAGTCCGGCTGCGGCAAGTCCACCACCGCACGTCTGCTCATGCGGCTGATCGAACCCGATGCCGGCGACGTGGTGTTCGACGGCGAGACGGTCGGCTCCCGCACCGGCATCGATCTTGCCGCGATGCGCCGGCAAATGCAGATGGTGTTCCAGGACAGCTACACCTCACTCAACCCGCGCATGACCGTCGCCGAAACCATCGCTTATGGGCCGCGCATGCACGGCCTCGCCCGGGCCGCCGCGGGCGAACGTGCTGACGTGCTGCTGGCCCAGGTCGGCCTCGATCCATCCCAGTTCGCGCGGCGTTACCCGCACGAACTGTCCGGTGGCCAGCGTCAGCGGGTCAACATTGCCCGCGCCCTGGCTCTGGACCCGCGGCTGGTCATTCTGGACGAGGCGGTGTCTGCACTGGACAAGTCGATCGAGGCGCAGGTGCTGAACCTGCTCAGCGATTTGAAGCAGCGCCTGAACCTGACCTACCTGTTCATCTCGCACGACCTGAACGTGGTGGAATACATCAGCGACCGGGTGCTGGTGATGTATCTCGGCCAGATCGTGGAAACCGGACCGGTGGAGGCGATCTACGCGCGGCCGCGTCATCCGTACACACGCGGCCTGTTCGCCTCCAAGCCGACGCTCGACCCGGACCGCCGCACGCCACAACCACCGCTCACCGGTGAGCCACCAAACCCGATCGATCCGCCGTCCGGCTGCCGGTTCCGCACGCGCTGCGCGTTCGCCGCGCCGGTCTGTGCCGCTGCAACGCCACAGCTTGCCGCGCCGCTCGCCGGACCCGCGGAGGATGAACTGCACCTCGTCGCATGCCATCGTGTAATGGCGCAGGCGGGTGGGGATGGCGCCGATGCCTGAGGCGCCCATCATGGAGGCGCCCGCGCCCATCGCGCCTGACAGGGACCGCGGCGCAACACTCGAACTCCAAAATCTCACCGTTCGCCTCTACCGCCACGATTCCGAAATCGCCGCAGTGAATGGCGTATCGTTCACGCTCGCGCCCGGCGAGACGCTGACGATCCTGGGTGAGTCCGGCTCCGGTAAGAGCGTCACGCTGAAGGCGCTGATGGGCCTCTTGCCTCCGCGCGCCCGGGTCGGTGGTGTGGTGCGTCTTGCCGGCCAATCGCTGCTCGATCTCCCGCGGGCGGCGCTGTCGCGACTGCGCGGCCGCCGCATCTCGATGGTGTTTCAGGAGCCGATGTCGGCGCTCGATCCCGTCTACACGATCGGCACCCAAATCGCCGAAGCCATCGTGCGCCACGAAGGTCTCTCGCGCCGCGCCGCCATGCAACGCGCGCAGGAGATGCTGGAGCACGTGCGCATCCCCTCGGCAAGGCGCCGCCTCAGTAACTATCCGCACGAAATGTCCGGTGGCATGCGCCAGCGCGCCATGATTGCCCTCGCCCTGGCCTGTAAGCCCGACGTGTTGCTCGCCGACGAACCGACGACGGCTCTCGACGTCACCGTGCAGATCCAGATTCTCCTGCTGCTCCGCCAGCTGCAGCAGGAACTCGGCATGGCGATGGTGTTCGTCACCCACGACATGGGCGTCGCGGCAGAGATCTCCGACCGGGTGGCAGTGATGTATGCCGGCCGCTTCGTGGAAACTGGAACGGCCCGGCAGATCATCCGCGATCCGCGCCATCCCTATACGGCCGGGTTGCTCAGCTCAACCGTGCACGGCGGACGACGCGGCGACTCCTTGGAAGCGATCCCGGGCGCACCGCCGGACCTCGCCGCGCTACAGCGAGGCTGTGCGTTCGCGCCGCGCTGCCGTTGGGCAGAGGCGAGATGCCGGGCCACCGATCCGCCGGCGGTCGTCCGAGACGGCGGCGGTCTGGTTCGTTGTGTGCGGGCGGCCGCAACCGCCTGAGATGGCCAACGACACTGCCTATCCGGCGCGGGCCGCGTTTCTTTCGTCTCACAATTTGGTCCAACTGTGAGACGGATCGGTACAGGAATTCTCGGCATTTCCTGTAGTGCGACACCGGCCGCCTCGGCCTGATGATGACCACACGGCCTGCCAGAGTACATCAGACCCGGGTCATCGCTCCCACTCGGCCCGCCGCCCCACATCATGCCCTGCCCCAACCAACC
>JASHQG010000065.1 GCA_030037665.1 Acetobacteraceae bacterium | reverse complement strand
TGGGCGTAGACAGTTTCGTCGAACTCGGCGCAGGAAAGGTGCTGTCGGGCCTGGTGCGCCGCATCGCACCCGACTCCGCGACCGCCGCTGCGGCGACACCACCTGAGGTGGAGGCGGTGCTGAAGACGCTTTGACGGAGGCCCCATGTTCCGGCTGGATGGCAGATCGGCGCTGGTGACCGGCGCCTCGGGCGGCATCGGCGCCGGGATCGCTCGGGCCCTGCATGCACAGGGCGCGGCCGTGGTCCTGACCGGCACGCGGCGCGAGGCGCTCGACGCGCTGGCCGCGGAATTGGGCGAGCGCGCTGTCGTCTGCCCGGCCGATCTGAAGGATCCCGCCGCCGCGGACACTTTGGTCGACGCGGCCGAAGCCGCCGTCGGTCCGCTATCGATCCTGATCAACAATGCCGGCCTGACGCGTGACATGCTGGCGATGCGGATGAGCGACGAGTCCTGGCAGACGGTGCTGGATGTGGATCTCAGTGCGCCGTTCCGACTGGCCCGTGCCGTATTGCGCGGGATGGTGCGGAGGCGAGCGGGCCGGATCATCAACGTCTCCAGCATCGTCGGCGCCACAGGTAATGCAGGGCAAACAAACTATGCCGCGGCCAAGGCCGGCCTCGTCGGCATGAGCAAGGCCCTGGCGCAGGAGGTTGCGTCGCGCGGCATCACGGTGAACGTTGTGGCACCCGGCTTTATCGTCACGCCGATGACCGATGCGCTCGCCGAGGCACAGCGAACGAAGCTGACCGGTGCAATTCCGCTTGGACGGCTGGGCCAGCCCGCGGATGTGGCGGCTGCCGTCGTTTATCTGGCATCAGATGAGGCGGCATGGGTGACCGGCGCGACGCTGCACGTGAATGGCGGCATGGCGATGGTCTAGAGAGCCTCCCGGGCCCGCGTCGCCAGTTCGTCCGCGCGCTCGTTCATCGCATTACCGGCGTGGCCGCGCACCCAGCGCCATTCTACACGATGCTTCGCGGCCGCTGCGAGCAAGCGCTGCCACAGGTCGACGTTCTTCACCGGATCGCCGGCGGAACTGCGCCAATTCTTGCGCACCCAGCCCTCGTGCCAGCGCGTGACGCCGTTTTTCACGTATTCGCTATCGGTATGCAGCGTGACGCGGCAGGGACGTTTCAATGCTTCCAGTGCCTCCGCCGCGGCCGTCAGTTCCATGCGGTTGTTGGTGGTGGCGCGCTCGCCGCCCGACAGTTCGCGCTCGATTCCGCGAAACCGCAGGATAGCGCCCCATCCGCCGGGCCCGGGGTTGGGCTTGGCGCCGCCATCGGTCCAGATTTCCACCACTTCCGAGGCCACCGACCCCGGCGTTGCCGTTACCTGCTCTTGGGATGCCATGTTGTCCGCATTGATAACGGATCGCGCGCGCGTTTCCAGAGCGCCGGCGCCTCAAATTCCATACGCATGTTCGTCCGGCGCCGACAGGTGGAAGCGCAGCCGTCGTAGATATTCAAGCGGATTCTTGGGCGTCACCAGCGCACCTTCGGGCGGGTTCAGCCAGTCGAACAGCCGGGTCAGCAGGAATCGCATCGCCGCACCCTGGCACAGCACGGGCAGCGCCGCTCGTTCAGCCAGAGACAACCCGCGGGTCGCCGCATAGGCGGACAACAATGCTCGCGCCTTCGTCACGTTGAATGAAAAATCTGCCTCGAAACACCACGCATTCAGGCACACCGCCACGTCGTAGGCGAGGATGTCGGTTGCCGCGAAATAAAAATCGATGATGCCCGACAGCCGCCCTTCCAGAAAGAACACATTGTCGGGGAACAGATCCGCGTGGATGTGGCCGACCGGAAGATCGCGCGGCCACGCGGCAAGAATGCGCGCCAGAACCGCGTCGAGTTCGGCAAGCAGTCCCGGCTTCACGGCGTCGCCGCCGAGACGGGAACGATCGAGCAGCGGTCGCCATCCGTCCGGCCCGAGTGCGTTACGCCGGGTCGGCTCATAGTCGGCGCCAGCGAGATGCAGCGCAGCGAGTGCCTCACCCAACGGCCCACAGTGCTCTACCCGAACCCGCCGCGGCCAGACACCCGGCAGGAACGTGGTGATTGCGGCATGGCGGTCGCACAGCCTGCGCAGTGCAACCCCGTCGTGACCGTGCACCGGGAGCGGGCAGACAATGCCGCGCCTGGCCAGGTGCTCCATCAACCCGAGGAACCACGGCAGGTCCGCCGGGTCCACGCGCCTTTCGTACAGCGTCAGGATGTAGTCACCGGTGGTGGTGCGCAGTGAGTAGTTGGAATTCTCGACACCCTCCGCAATGCCGCGGAATGCGACCATCGTGCCGAGATCGTATTCAGCGAGAAACGCGGCCAGGGCGTCGTCAGTGACTTCGGTGTAGACCGCCACGCACCTATTGCCTTTCGTATGCACCAACGCCACGAGCCGGAATGGCAGGGCGAGGAGCGCCCGAACCATGACGAGTCCCGGCGTGCGTGGAGAGATTGTGAGACCTGCGGGATCTGCCGGTTCCTGGTGCAGCCAGGGTAAGGGCCCCGCGCGAAAACGCAGGGGCTGGATCCCGTGGCCGGTTCTCGGTGAAACGCGAACGTTGCCTGTCGTTCGCTGACGAAGAACAATAACTCCGGACCGCCATATCAGCCGGATCGGGCGGTTAGGAAGGTCGCGGTCGGCGCTGTCAAACGCTACTCCTGGCTGGTCAGTGCGGCCGCCAGGGTGGCGGTGCGGATGCGAGTTGTCCATCCTGCCGCAGGTCGGCACAATGGGTGGGCCTGGCGCGTCCGGGCGTACCGCCCGGAGTTGCCGATGTCGCTGGCTGTTTGGTTTCGCGCGCTCTCCTGCGTCGTGCTCTTTGGTCTGCTGGCCGGTTGCGAGCCAGGCCGCGACCAGTTTCCACCCGTCTGTCCGAGACCGGTGCTTCCTGCCGTGACCGGCGACGTTGCAGCCTACCGAGCAGGGGCGACCGGCGCGCACCTGACAGACCTGGTTTACGCCGGGCGGATGATGGGGATCCAAGGTCGGTGCAAGCTGGATCCCGATGACAAGTACACGCTCGTCACCACCGTCCAGTTCGCCATTGAACTGACCCGCGGTCCCGCACTGAAGGGGCGTGAGGCAGACGTGCCGGTCTATCTGGCGGTGACCCAGGGCACGCGGATCCTGGACAAGCGTGTCATCGTGCTGCGCGGCGTGTTTCCGCCGAACGTTGACCGGATCAGCATTACCACCGGTGAACTGGAGATGCGCCTGGGGATCAACCCGCGAGTGTCGGGGGCCGCTTATTCGATCCTGGCAGGGTTCCAGCTAACGGCGCAGCAATGGGAGGCCGTAAAGGCTCAGGCGAGGCAGTAGCAAAGCGCACAAAACCAAGCAACGCGCATCCCTCCTCCCCTTCGGGGCGTGGGCCGCGACCCGGGCCGCATTCAGGGGAACCGGTCAACGCTTCTGGCAGCGTCGCTACCCTCACGTGAATCGCACGCTCCCACTCGCAATGCACGCATCCGCTAGCGTCGGTCGCGCGCGCGCAGATGGATGACGTTGGAGCCGGCATGGCTGCGCCGGCACAGGCGCGCCAGCGTCGCATCCAGCTCACGTATGGTGAATGGCTTGCGCAGCAGCGCGTCCAGCGGATTGCCGCTGCCCTCGGAATCGGCAAGTTCTGCGTAGCCGGTGACCAGGACAATCGGCACCGCAATGCCCCGCTCGCGGAGGAGCCGGGCGAGCTGCAGCCCGTTCATGCCCGGCATTGCGTAGTCCAGCAGGATCAGATCCGGCTGATCGGGAAGCTGCGGGAGCAGCATCAGTGCTTCTGCGGCACTGCCCGCCTGCGCTGTCTCACAGCCCAGGTCCCGCAGCATTTCTACGGTGACCTGGCGCACCGCCATATCGTCGTCCACTACCAGCACGAAAATCGGCGGCAAGCCGCTTTGCGCGATGTCCGCTGCCCGCGCCAACGGTTTCGGCTCGGCATCACCGACAGCGCGTGGCAGCAGAAGCACCACTTCGGTGCCGGCACCGTGGGTACTGAAAATGCGCACGCTGCCGCCTGACTGCCGTGCCATGCTGTATACCTGCGCCAGCCCCAGGCCAGTGCCACCTGGTCCCTTCGTCGTGAAGAACGGTTCGAACGCACGGGACACCACGTCGGGCGCCATTCCGGTACCTGTATCCGCAACACTGACCCGGACGTACAGGCCAACCGGCGGATCGTCCGCTCCGCTGCCTTGCCCAAGCTCTTCCGTGCCTGTGCTGATGGTCAGCTCGCCACCGTCCTGCATGGCATCCCGAGCATTCAGACAGAGGTTGAGCAAGGCCGCCTCCACCTGGCTCGGATCGACCATGGCCAAGGGCAGATCCGCGGCGAGATGCGTCGAGACTCTTACCCGGCGGCCCAACGTGCTGGTCGCCAGTGTCACCAGATCGGCGATGATCTGATTAAGGTCCGTCGGCCGTGCCGCGAGGCGTTGCCGGCGCGAGAACGCGAGTAGCCGCGAGGTAAGTTGCGCTCCGCGCTGTACCGCGTTGCTGGCCCGCTCGATCAGCTTGCGCAACCGCTCGGCGTCCGCCTCGGTCCAGGACCGAACGGTTGGCGCGACACGGCGTTCCATCAGCTCCAGGTTGCCCAGGACGGTGGCCAGCATATTGTTGAAGTCATGTGCGATACCGCCGGCGAGCTGACCGACCGCTTGCAGCTTCTGCGCCTGCAGTAACGCTGCCTCGGTCTTCTCGCGTTCCGCGATCTCGACCTGCAGACGGTTGTTCGACTCCGACAATTCGTTGCTGCGTTCGGCAACCTGCGCTTCCAGCAGCTCGGCTTGCACGCGGCGTTCCAAATCGCGCGATTGTAGCGTGGATGCCATGGCATTGAATGATTGTGCGAGCGTGCCGAATTCCGAGCCGGAGTCTCCCACGTCCGCGCGCGCGCGTAGATCGCCGTCGCGCCAGCGTTGCACAGCGGACAACAGGCTCTGCATGGGCCGGTCGACAACACGGCGCGCCATCACCGCGCCGAGGCTCAGGCCGATCAGCACTGCCAGACCGAGAAGCACGATGTCCCGCAGCGTTGCCCACGCCTTCTGCATCATGATGTCCGGCACGGTCATCACATTAACGACCGCCAGCCCGATAGGTGGCACAGATGCCGGGACAGCGGCGACAATCTGGCGGCTGCCTTGCGCGCTCCCGATTGTGGTGACGCCGGATGAGGCCTGACTGACGAACGGCAAGAGAGCGGACGGCAACTTGCTGCCGATTTGTTCTGGTACGGCCGAGGAGCTCGCAAGTACGGTCCCGTCACGATCCGTCATGAACAATGTGCTGACCGTGCCGTCGTCGGCGCGCGGGAGTTTCGCCGCACGTAGGTGACGATCGAGCCAGGACAGATCGAGGCCTGCGACGAGCACCTCCGCCTCGCCGGTATCCTCTGGCAGGCGCACGCTAAGAGGCAGAACATCTCCGAGACCGGCAATCTTGCCATAGCGACCGATCTGAACATCGCGGCCTGCCGGTACCGCTGGGTGCTTTGCCGCCTGGGCGGTCACCGCAGACGTCGAAGCGCAGACTTGATGGCCATCGCCGCTATAGAGTGCCAGGAAACGATATGCCTGGAGCGAGCGTTGCAGCGCACCGAGTTGTTCCGAGCATGCCGCACCGCTGCTACGCAGGTTCGCGGACTGCCCGAGCACAGTGGCCAGCGCGCGTATTTCGTTGAGAGTGCCAACCATGTCGGCATTGGCGAGCTCGGCTCTGCGCAGGGCAATCTGCTCCATTTGCTCGGTTTGCCGCTCGCGCAGACTGGTTTCCCCGTAGATCTGCATGGCGATCACGGGGACACTGCAGACGACAACCAGCAAAAGCAGACGCGTGGACAACCGCATGGCGTGAATCATAGCACGCCGTTGCAGCGTTTCGAGCGGATAACCTGTTCTTTCGGTCCAGTTACGATCTCGCGAACCGCGCCGATCGGACGCCTGCGCGGCGCGCGCCATGTTGCACCGACCCCACGGCCATGCGCGCTCCATCGTGACGCTGGGCCTCGCCATTCCCAGTGATCCGCACGAGGCGCGCCGCGAAGAACCCGTCCATGCCGCCACGCTCGGCCCACATCCCCGGGTGGGTGCGGAGGAACCCTTCCTCGGTTCGCGCCTCGGGCAGCGCCACGAGTTCCGCCGGGGTGAACGGCTCGAGGCGCCACTGTCCGCCTGCCAATGCAGCGGCCACGCGCTCCGGTCCTTCTTCGGGCTGCAACGAGCAGACCGCGTAGATCAGCCGCCCGCCTGAGCGCAGCAGACGCGGGGCGGCGGACAGCAAGCGGTCCTGCGCCCGCGTCATCGCGCGGACATCCTGCGGCCGCTTCAACCGCGGAATGTCGGGATGGCGGCGGATGGTTCCGGTTGCGCTGCACGGTGCGTCGAGCAACACCGCATCGAACACGTCGTCTGGCTGCCAAGTTGCCGCATCCGCCTGCACCAGCCTTGCACCAAGGCGCCAGCGGCGGAGATTCTCCTCCATCCGGCGCATCCGGTTGCGGTCGCGCTCGACGGCGGTCACAACCGCACCGGACGCAGCGAGCTGTCCGGTCTTGCCGCCTGGCGCGGCACAAAGATCGGCCACACGCTCCCCTGGCTGCGCAGCAAGCAGCCGTGCCGGCAGTGCGGCGGCCGCGTCCTGTACCCACATCGCTCCCTCGACCAATTGCTCGAGCGATTCGGGAGGCGTGCCTGGCGGGAACCGAACTGAGCCGGTCGGCAGGATTTCGGCGCCAGGCGGTGCCCCAATACCCGGTCGCAATGTCAGGTCGAGTGGCGCCGGGTGCATATGGGCGACGGCGATGGCGCGCGCATTGTCGCCCCACGATGCCCACATCCAGGGCGGTGTATCCAGCCGTGGCCCGTCCAGGTCGGTCAGAGCCGCCGCGCCGGTCGTGGCAACGCGCCGGAGCACCGCATTCACCAGACCGGCGAAGGGAGCCAGTCCGCGTGATCGGGCCAGTTCCACGGCGGTCGCGACGGCCGCATGCTCTGGCGTGTCGAGCAGCAGAAGGCCCGCTGCACCGATCCACAGGACGTACCGCACCGGTTCGGGCGGCCGTTTGCGCAGATAGGGTTCGATTACAGCATCGAGCGTGCCTACCCGGCGTAGCACCGCAGCGGCAAGCCGATGCGCCGCTGCGCGATCGCGAGGCGCGGCCGCGGGCAGGCTGTCGAGCGCGTCATCCAGCGGCCGCCGGTGCTCCAGCACCGCGGTCAGTAGATCAAATGCGGCCTGACGGACGGGATCTGGCATGAGTCACGGACACGTGCGGAATGGAAGCGGCCGGATCGCGGATCGGTAACAGTACGCATGGCGACGCGCTGGCCGGCGCGATTACAAGAGCCCTGAACCGGGTAAAGCAGCACGATGGAAGACCATGTCTGTCACTCTCGTGAGCGGTCCGCCAGCACCCCGGACTCTATGGGCGGGACGCCGGCTCGGGCGTCGGGCACATATGGGCAGCTCGCAGCTCAATGTGTTCGCCCGCCCCACCGGCCACCGGGCGGCAGTGCGGAAGGGCGAGTCGCTCCCGCCTTCCTTTGCCGTGCGGCTTCAGCTGGCGCCGCGTGGACGGCGGGTGAGCACGCGGTGCGCTCTCGCGCTGCCGCCTAGCCGACGGAAGCGTGACGCTCTCAGGTTTGTCCTCACTCCCGCCGGACCGACCACACAGGGATCACCCATTCGCGCTTTTGCCGCGATGGCGAAGGACGGCCACACCACAGCGATGCCATCTACGAACCGCTGCTCAACATTCTTCCCAACGGACGGCCGCCGAAGAGATGGACATGCAGATGGGGCACCTCCTGGCCGCTGTGCTCGCCCATGTTGAGCAGCAGGCGATAGCCTGATGCCTCTAGTCCGAGGTCCTTTGCAACCTTGCCGACGGCCCGCATGAAGCCCGCGATCTCCTCGGCTGAAGCGCTCGCGGTGAAGTCGGCAAACGACACGTATTTGCCTTTCGGGATCACCAGCACGTGCACCGGCGCCTGCGGGTTGATGTCGTGGAAGGCGAAAGCCCAAGCGTCCTCGTATACCTTCTTCGCCGGGATCTCACCCTGCAGGATGCGGGCAAAGATGTTGGCGTCGTCGTAGGGCGGCAGCCCGCTTACGGCCATGGCGCGTCTCCCTGATGCCGGTCAGGGGATTTTCGTCGTCTCCGTACCGAAGGCAACCGGCAGGCTCTTCGGCCGCGCGGCTTTTTCGGCGATACCGCTGACGCCCTCGCGGCGCTTCAGCTCGTCCCAGACTTCTTCCGGGGTCACGTCCATCGACACCCACAGCACGATCAGGTGGTAAAGGACGTCGGCGCTCTCGGCGATCAGCGCGTCGCGATTTCCCGCGACGGCCTCGATCAGGCACTCCACCGCTTCCTCACCGAATTTCTGCGCGACCTTGACGGTGCCACGCTGCAGCAGCCGTGCGGAATGACTGACGGCGGGATCGGCGCGGCGCCGGCTTCGCACCACGCACCACAGCCGGTCGAGCACCACCGCTGACGGAACGAGCGCGAGCGGTGGCGGGCGTGCCACGTCGGCATCGCGGACCACGACCGACATCGCTGCCTTGCGACGCGCTTTCTGCTTCAACGTCTTCTTCGCCCGCGCAATCAGCGGATCTCGTTGATGCAGCCGTTGCTTCTTTCTCGCCTTCTTCATCGCCTTCTTCATCGTCTCACGCCGCCGCCCGCGGCAGGCGGACCGGCAGGCCGGCTTCGGCCAGCGTTTGCTTCACTTCGGCCACCGAGAAAGTACCGAAATGGAACACACTCGCAGCCAGCAGCCCCGTCGCGCCAGCCTGCGCGCCCTCGACGAAATGCTGCAGGGTCCCGACCCCGCCTGAGGCGATCACCGGCACCCGCACGGCACTGCACACCGCGTGTAGCAGCTCGAGGTCGAAGCCGAGGCCGGTGCCGTCGCGGTCCATGCTGGTGAGCAGGATTTCGCCGGCGCCGAGAGAGACCACCCGCCGGCACCATGCGACGGCGTCGATGCCCGTGGGCCGGCGGCCGCCGTGGGTGAACACTTCCCACGCGCCAGAGCGCGATCGTTTCGCGTCCACCGCGACGACGACGCATTGGCTGCCAAACTTGGTCGCCGCCTCGTGCACCAGCTCGGGCCGCGCCACGGCGGCGGAATTGATACTGCACTTGTCGGTGCCGGCGAGCAGCAACTTGCGCATGTCTTCGGTTGAGCGGATGCCACCGCCGACGGTCAGTGGCAGGAAGACCCGCGCAGCGGTGCGCGACACAACGTCCAAAATGGTGTCGCGGTCCTCGTGGCTGGCCGTGATGTCGAGGAAGGTCAGCTCGTCGGCGCCGGCCGCGTCATAGATCGCGGCCTGTTCCACGGGATCGCCGGCATCGCGCAGTGAGACGAAATTGACGCCCTTGACGACGCGGCCGTCCTTCACGTCCAGACAGGGAATCACCCGCAGCTTCAACATTCGCTACCGCATACACCCATGGTGCGTTGGGGTGGCAAGCAGTTATTCCGGGCGCGCCGCCCCCGACGCACGGCAACGCGTATCCGTGGCCCGGATACTGGCGGATCGCGCCCCACTCAGTTGGCAACGAGTGTCAGAGCCGCGGCTGGATCAACCCGCCCGTCATAGAGCGCCCGTCCGACGACCACACCCTCGATTCGCGTCCCGCGCGCCATGTCGCGGAGCAGTTGGAGGTCCTTCAGTCCGCCGATGCCGCCCGAGGCGATGACCGGCATCGTGACGTTCCGCGCCAGGGCGACCGTTTGTGCCACATTGACGCCCGTCAGCATGCCGTCGCGGCTGATGTCAGTGTAGATGATCGCCGCGACACCGGCCTGTTCAAAGCGCGCGGCAAGCTCTTCCGCCGTGAGCTCGGAGGTTTCCGCCCACCCGTCGAGCGCAACGCGGCCGTCACGTGCGTCGATACCGACGGCGATGCGGCCCGGAAAGGCGCGGCACGCATCGATCACCAGCTGGGGATTGCGCGCGGCTGCGCTGCCCAAGATGACTCGGCGGACACCGGCGGCGAGCCACCCCTCGATACCGGCCATGTCGCGGATGCCGCCGCCGACCTGCACTGGGACGGTGACGCTGCGGAGGATGGCGCGAACCGCGTCGGCATTGACCGGATGGCCGGCGAACGCCCCGTTGAGGTCCACGACGTGCAGCCACGAGAACCCGGCGGCTTGCCAGGCGCGGGCCTGTGCGGCGGGGTCGGCGGCGTATACGGTCGCGTCGTCCATGACGCCGCGGCGCAGGCGCACGCACCGGCCGTCCTTGAGGTCAATGGCGGGATAGAGCGTCAGCATCACCTCGCCCGGGCATCGGGTGACATCGTCGAGCGAGGCGCGCCGGTTGAGGGGCGGATCGCTGGCACGCCGTCGTCTCCCTGGTTGCGCTCGAAGGATGTTATGCGCACGGCGGCCGCTCGCCGTCGGTGCCGCGCGCCGGCTGGGGCACTTATTGGCGGCGCGGCCTCAGCCGCTTGCAATAGAAATACCCACGAATGACCTTGCCGCGCACCAGCGCGTATTCCGGATGTACGCCCCATCGCTCATAACCAAGTGATTCATACAGCCGGATCGCCGCCGTCTGGGTCTCGCGCACATCGAGATTCAGGATGTGATAGCCAAGTTCGCGGGCGCGGTCCTCGACCGAATGCATCAGCAGGGTGGCCAGGCCGTGGCCGCGCGCATAGGGCGCGATGTACGAGTGCATCAGGCTCGCAGCGAAGGCCTGCGCCTCGTTGTTGCGCGGCGGGCGCACCAGGTGCGCCGAGCCGACAATCGTGCCGTTCAGTCTGGCCACGAACAATTCACGCTCCGGGACCAGCAACACACCACGGAAGTACGATTCCAACGCTCGCCGGCCGGGCGGATTGACCCAGCCGAAACCACCGCCGTCGATGATGGCAGCGTGCGTGGCTTCACACAGCGCGTGCAAATCGTCCTCGGTGAACTCGGTGATCCGTTCGACAAAGCGCTCGGGATCCGGCGCCTCGCTCCGGGCGGTGCTGCCCGACATCAGGGGATCCACCGCAGAAAATTGGTCAGGATGCGTATGCCGACCTCCTGGCTTTTCTCCACATGGAACTGTGTGCCGGCACGGTTGCCGGACGCGACCATGGCCACCACGGGGCCGCCGTACTCCGTCCAGGCGATCGCCTCAGCCGGATCGCCGCCGGCCAGGGCGTAGCTGTGGACAAAATAGGCGTGGTCGCCCGGTAGCAACCCAGCCAGCAATTGGTGCGAGTCCGGAGAGAAGTCCAGCGCATTCCAGCCCATGTGCGGCAATCGCAGGCCAGGCGCCGGCAGTTCCGCGATTTCGCCCCTGATCCAGCTGAAGCCGGGTGTGATGTCATGCTCGAGGCCACGCTCGGCCATCAGCTGCATTCCCACACAGATGCCGAGGAACGGCGTGCCGCGACGCACCGACGCTTCGATTGCGTCGCGCATGCCATCGACGCCAGCGAGGCCGCGCGCACAGTCGGCGAAGGCACCCTGGCCGGGGAGCACGACGCGATCGGCGCGGGCGACATAATCGGCGTCGGCCGTGACCCGAACCTCGGCTCGCAGCCAAGCCCGCTCGGCGGCCACCTCGATCCCGCGCGAGGCGGAGGCGAGGTTGCCGCTGCCATAGTCGACGACGGCGACCTTCATCCTGTAGCCCCGGGTGGCAGGAAGCTGCCCACGAGATCCGGCCGGCGCGTAAGGAGAACACTGAGCGCCTCGGGTTCGGATCGCGCCGCGATGACCTGGGTGAGTGTGAAGCCGCGATGGTCCATCGACCAGCGGCGGCAGTCCTGGCCGGAGAGGCCGAGCACTATGGCAAGGGCCGACATGGTGGCGGCGGCGACGCTGAGCGGTAGCAGGATCACGACCAGAATACCGCCCGCCAGGGCGAATCCCGCGGGGATCCAGGCGCGATGCGCCACCAGCCACAGCGGACCGAAAAAGAACGCGCCCCAGGAGAAGCCCTCGCGCACCAGCACCGGAGTACTTGAGGGACGGGTATGAGCGGTCCAGAAAATCATGCGCAGACAGCTCCATCCACATCCTCCCATCGGGAGAGGCGACGGAAGGAGGCGTTGCGCCACGACGCGATCGACCGGCGGGGCGTGACCCCGCCCGCCTTACCCTTCCCCGCAACGGAAGGACAGAGTTGCGCGGCGCCCATCAGAGCGCTCCCTTCGTCGAAGGGATCGCGTCAGCCGCCCGCGGATCGATCTCCGCGGCTACACGCAGTGCACGGGCGGTCGCCTTGAAGCACGCCTCGGCGACGTGATGCGCGTTGCGGCCGGCTCGTTGGTTGATGTGCAGCGTCACGCCCGCGTTGAACGCCAGGGCGCGGAAGAATTCCTCAAACAACTCGGTGTCCATCTCGCCGAGCTTCGGGCGTTCGAAACTGACGTTCCACACCAGGAACGGGCGGCCGGAAATGTCTACCGCGGCTTCGGCGAGCGTTTCGTCCATCGGTACCAGTGCGTGGCCGAACCGTCGGATGCCGCGTTTCTCGCCGAGTGCCTGAGCGAAGGCGCGCCCAAGGACAATGCCGACATCCTCGGTCGTGTGGTGGAAATCAATGTGGAGGTCGCCCGTGGCGCGCAGCGTCAGGTCAAACAACCCGTGCCGTGCCAGCGCGGTGAGCATATGGTCAAGGAACCCGATGCCGGTGGCAACGTCCGCCGTCCCCGTCCCGTCGAGATTGAGGATCAGGCTGATGTCGGTTTCCGAGGTCTTGCGGCTCAACGATGCAGTACGGGCCATGACGGCGTTTCCACTACCCCGCCGTAAACGTCCGGTCCAGCGGCGCGAGAGCGGTCGTTATGACTGCGACCGACGTGGCGCGGCTTCGTCGGCTTCCGGCCACCGGCGCCTGGCCACGAAACGATGGTGGGCCAGGGCCGAGCGACGCATCTGCCTGCCCTCGAGCCAGATCTTTTTCGGCCAGGTCCTCGCCTGCAGTCGACAGCGCGGCGCACCGCGCTTTCGACGCTCGGGTAAAAGTCGAGGATGGCGCGGTTGCCGGTGCCGGCGGCAGCATGGTATCTCGCTGTTACTGCGCCGCTTGGGGGATAGTTTAGCGGTAAAACTCCCGGCTCTGACCCGGGCATCCTTGGTTCGAATCCAGGTCCCCCAGCCAGTTGGCCCCTTTGTCTCGTTGATTTTCCTAGCTGTTTTCGCGCCCGGCCAACCGTCCGGAGGCCGCGATAGCGTCCCACGCCCGACGTCGAGAGTGATCGCTCGCGATATAACCGGTGGATCAAACAGGCGATGGTCGGCGCCGGCGAGAACGAGCTGCAAAGTGTGCCTGCCAGGCGGCAAATCGAGCCGGGCCTCAGTTTGACCGGCGCCGAAAGGCAGCTGGTTTTTATCCGTCGGTATAGGCTCGTCCGGGTCGAGCGGCTCGGTAACATCAACGAGCAGATGGTAATGTCCACGGTTCGCATGAGTATCGCCGGCGTGTGTCACCCCCATGTTTCTTAACCCAAATCGGCACAAGAAGGCGCCACGCAGCCGGTCACCTTGCCCCGGCCCGATAATGTAAAGACAGGCATCAGGAGGAGCCGTTGTCCGCGTCCGTGAGGGCGTCGGCTGCATCTCTGGCATCGCGCGATTTTCCTGAGCATTTTGCGCGTCCACCACAGTCGCGGCCAATGACAT